>JBEKGQ010000162.1:0-11122 GCA_050012715.1 Polyangiaceae bacterium | reverse complement strand
GAGGAGGACGTCGTCGAGCAGCAGGGCGAGCGCCATCGCCTCGAGCGCCTCGGCGTCGGCGAGCCGCGCGACCGCGGCTCCACCCAGCAGCCCCACCACCTCCGCGGCAAAGCGGGTGAGCAGCGATGCGTCGAGATTCGCGGCGATGCCCTGCTCGCGCGCGATACCGAGGCGCACGTACCCCTCCACGCTCCCGTTGGGGACGACGAGCCGGACGGGCACGAGCGCCCCGTCGCGCACCTGCTGCTCGCGCACGCGCGCCGCCAGCTCGGCCAGCAGCTCTTCGGTTCGGTTGGAATAGACGAGGTGGACCACGGCGGAGACGATCCGCCGCCCACCCTACGCCCGGATCACTGGTACGTGCAGCAGTAGTCGTCGTGGACGCCGTCGGGGTCCGGAACGGGTGTGCTGCAGTTGAGGTACGGATCGAGCGACGCCGGATCGTTGCCGGAATCGCACTGGAACCCGTACGCGTCGGGAGTGGCGCAGACACTGGGCAGGTCGTCGTCCGGCTCGCAGCTCGTCGAGTTGGTGGGGAAAGACGTGAAGCAACAGTACGCGTCGTCGGGGCCGTTCGCCGTGGGCGTGCTGCAGGCGAAATAGGAGTCCTCCTCCTCCGGGTTGTCGCCACTGGCGCAGAGGAAGCCCTGGGCTCCACCCGAGCAGGCGACCGCCGAGTCGGGAGAGCAGCCGACCGGCGAGCCGCCGCTGCTGCTTCCGCTGCTGCTGCTGCCGGTCTGCGCGTCGATGCAGCAGTAGTCGTCGTCGACGCCATCGGGGTCGGCCACCGGCGCACTGCAGCTGAGCGCGGAATCGAAGGACGTGGGGTCGTCACCGATCGTGCACTGATACTCGGCCACGTCGGCGCCCGTGCAGGCGGACTGCAGGCTCGGGCTCGTCGTGCATCCACCGGAGGGCGGGCCTCCGGTGCTGCTGCTTCCGGCGCTGCCGCCGCCGCTGCTGCTCGCGCTGCCGCTGCTGCTGGCGCTACCGCTGCTGCCGCTGCTCGCGTTGCCGCTGCTGCTACCGCTACCGCCGCTGGAGCTGCTGGGCGTACCTGGGCCGCCGTCGACGGTCTTGCCGCCACAGCCGGTCGCGAGGACGAGAACACCGGTGAAGAGAAGAGAAGAAGGAAGGCGCAGGCTCATGCAGCAAAGGCAAGCACGCGTCCAGCGGGTGTGCTCGTGAACTGTGTGTCACCCAAAGGGGTGAGGTCGCTCGGTCAGAACAGCCCGACGGCCGCCATTCCGTAGCCGTTGCCGACCTTCGAGGGCGAGAACATGACCTCACCGCCCGACTTGTCCGTCGCGACGTGCGCGACGGGGATCGTCTCCGGGAACACGAACGCGCCGATGATCTCGAGCGCGCCGATCGTCTGCAGGATGCCGTCGCCCACGAGGAGCACGCGGTTGCCGGTCTCGGCGCCACAGTCGGCGGTCGACGGACATCCGGGACGCGAGCTCAGGTCGAGCCATGGTCCGACGACGGGCACGTACAGATTGGAGTCGCCCTGGTGCGGACTGCCCGCAGCCACTCCGATCGATCCAGCATAGGTCGCGCCGAAGAGGATGAGGCCCGTCATCAGGAGCGTACGGTTGGGACGGTTCTCGGGCTGCACGGTGCGCTCGGCCACGACCGGGGCAACCGGGACGGGCTCGACGGCCTGCGGCTCCGCCACGCCGGGGCTCGGGGCGGGAGCGGCGGGAGCGGGAGCCACGACGATGTTGTTGTTCGTCGCGGGCGGCGCAGCGGGAGCCGCCGGCGGCGCCCCCTGCGGGATCACGACGTTGTTCTGAGCGTTCGCGATGCCGTTCCAGCAAAGCGCTGCCGCTCCGACGGTGAGCAGGGCTGCCGCCTTGCGTACGATGAGCGCGTTCATGACTGACCTCGGGTGGGGAAAAGACGCGCGCGTTGTGCGGGCGTTCACGCCCGACCCATTGCATTCGCGATGCCCGCTCGCGAGGTGGTCATCGCGGCCCATCCCCGGCGAAAACGCTACGGCACGGGCACGACTGCCACGTGCGTCACTGGTGGAGTCGCGCGCCCACCATGCCGAGCACCGGTATGCCGTTGCCCGCGCCGTCGTCGGTCGAGATCGTCGTCCCGTCCGCGCTCACCGTCCCGGTCCCGACGGAGCCCCAGGCGCCGTACGGCACGGCGGCGTCGGCGACGGGCTCGCAGCCGTTCATGTAGAAGTCGACCTTCGAGCCCGCCGGCCAGCTCGCGCTGTTCGGGATGGTGAGCGTGCCCGGAGGCGTCAGCGTGGCGTTCACCGGGGCGAGGCCCCAGATGACGGCGAGCGTCAGCGAGGCCGGGAGGGCGGCGGGGACCTTCGTGACGTCGACCTGCGCCGCGCGGAACTCCTGGATGTTCGGATCGTCGGCCTGCGACGGATCGAAGGTGACGGAGCTCGCGGCGACCGCGAGCGTCACCGGGCCCGACGTCACCGTGCCGGCCGAGGTCGTCGGGAAGGCGTCGCCCGTCGACGGCAGCGGGAACACGGTGATGGGAGGGAACGTCGTGTTCTCTTGCGTGACCGACGTCGCGAAGCTCACGTACCCGGCGCCAGCGATGAACTTCAGCGCCGGAGCCACCATCTGCTCGCACAGCTGGAACTCGGTCGATCCCTGGCTGTTGGTGAGCCCGGGCAGCGAGCAGAGGTTGTCCCCGCACACGAGCAGGTTCTGGCCGGCGACGGGGGCGCCGGTCGGGTCGACGAGGGTGGCCTGGACGGTGGCGACGCACGTCGCGTTCGACAGCGTGCTCGCGGGACAGCCTGGGCTGCAAGAGAACGGCGCGTCCTCCCCTCCGTCGTCGCCCGACGCGGACGGCGCGTCGGCGCCTGCGTCGCCGGACGGCGTGCCCGAGTCCTTCCCCGCGGCACCCGCAGCGGCCGAGCTGCTCGAGCAGCCCACCAGGCCGGCGGACGCCACGAGAGCCGCCAAGCAGGATGCCAGCGAGACCGACGTGGATGAAAGGAGCCCGTACCCGAGGGGCGACATCTGTTCGTCCATAGCATTGACCCCTGCATTGGCTATATACCGGGCAGCGCGCTGCCGGCTGGTTCGTCGGCGCCACGGGAGACTTGGACATGCTTCGTTGGGCGATTCATGCGACCGCGCTCGCGCTGATCCTGGCCGCGGCCGAGGGGTGCGGCAACAGCTCCAACAAGTCCGGCCCCGCCGATGCGTCGACGACGGGCGACTCGAGCGACGTGGGCGAGGCGGGCGCCGACGTCGAGGTCGACGCACCCGACTGCGGGGCCACGGCCCCGAACGGCACCGAGATCGTCACCGCCGGGCCGACCGATCAGCTGGTCGTCATGACGCTGACCGGCGACGACCACGTCGTCTACGAGAACCTGACGACGCAGGAGATCTACGCCGTCGCCGCGGCCGGCGGCGCTCCGAGCGACATCGGGAAGATGACGAGCCAGACCTCCACCGTCTGGGCGCACGGGGTCTCGCTCCTCTGGCTGCCGAGCGCGGCGGATCCCGAGACGAGCATCGCCCCGCTCTCGTCGTGGACCGCCGCCGGCGGCACGAGCGTCATCTCGAAGTCGATCGTCGCGGTCGACTCGTACTACTACACGTACGACGCCTCGAAGGACGGCATGTACGTCGCATACTTCGAGAGCAAGGCGAACACCGGCGTCGCGACGCTGACGGTGTCGACCATCGACGGCAAGACGCAGACGCCGCTCGTGACGGGTATCGATCTGACGGACGAGAGCTGCTTTCCACCGGCCGTCCAGTTCGTGAACGACACGCTCATCGCGCAGTACTGCACTCCCCCCGTGCCGACGGAGGACGCGGGCACCCCCGCGGAGACCGCGACCATCGCGGCCTTCACGGGCCCATCGTTCACCCAGGTCTCGTTCGGGACGACGTTCACCCCGAGCGCGGGCCCGGTCACGGTGGACCCCACCGGCACGCTCACGCTGCTGCCCGCCCCCACCGGCTCGGGGATCGCGCTCTACCCGCTCGCCGGCGGCACGCCGAAGACGGTCGACGCCAATGGCGTGAACGGCATCTTCGCGCCGAACGGCGACGTGCTCTACGTGAACAACGCGGGCGCCCTGCTCCGCTACGTCGCCGCGACGGGGATGGCTACGACGCTCGTCACGAGCGGGCTGGCCGTGCCACTGGATCTGTCGCCCGACGGAAACTGGCTGCAGCTGGCCTCGAGTCAGAACGCGAGCACCGGAGCCACGAACCTCCTCCTCGCCTCGGCGGTGACCCCGGGAACCGCGACGAAGGTCGTCAACACCGCGACGGCGGAGGTCGAGGGGTTCTCGGCGGACTCGAAGTACAGCGTGTTCGGGATCAACTTCCCGCCGGATTTCGGACCGTCGACGTACGACATGGAGGCATCGTTGGTGTCCGGCGGGGCGCCGGCAAAGGTGCTCGCCGCCGCCTCCGGGGCTTACTTCACGACCGCGTCGAAGCTCGTGACCAACACGAACCAGTCGAAGTCGACCGGGTCGGCCGACATCGTGTCGCTCGATCTCTCGAATCCGGCGACCCCGACCACCCTCGTGACCCAGGCCGGGCCGCACTTCTTCATGACCGCCGCGCCGCAGACGCTCGTCTACTCCTGGTTCTGCAACCCGGGCGAGAAGGCGGCGGGCATCTGGACCTTGACGCCTCCTTGAGACTTGGCGGTCCTTCGACACGGTGGGAAGCAGTGCTAAAGGCTAGCGGCGGCGTAGTGGAACGAGAGACGGGGAACGCATGAACAGCACGACGAAGCTCGGGTCTCTGATGGCGCTCCTCATCGCGGCGGGCTGCTCGTCCTCGTCGAACAGTGCGACCGGCAGCAGCTCCGGCGGCGGCTCGCCCGACAGCGGCGCGGCGACGGCCGACGCGGGCACCGACGACGCCGACGACGATGCGGACGCCGGGGGTTGGTCGATTCCCGCCGGATACCCGGCCGGACCGTACGGCGTGAAGGTCAACGACGTGCTCGATCCCACGCTCAACTGGCAGGGCTTCGCGCCCGGGGCGACAACGCCGTCGACCGTGCGGATCACCGACCTCTACGATCCCGACGGCTCGAAGAAGATCAACGCCATCGTCATCGACTCGGCGGGCCAGTGGTGCGTCGCCTGCCAGGGCATCGCGATGGAGATTCCCACGTGGCTCTCTGCCAAGGGCGACAACTACACCGGGCTCGGGATCCAGATCCTCAACCTCGTCATCCAGAACAACGACTACGAGCCGGCGACGATCACCACCGCGCAGCAGTGGCGGTCGCTCTTCTCGCTGACGGCGATCTACGTCGCGGCCGATCCGAACGACACGTTCCCGACCGATGAGCTGCCCTACGAGCTGCTCGTCGATCCGCGCACGATGAAGGTCGTCCACAACCTGAGCGACGACAGCGACCAGAACAACGACGGGTCGGACCCCGCCGTCACCACGCTGGCCAAGCAGAACGCCTCCAGCGACAAGTAGCCGGGCCCGGCGCCTCGGCGCGAGGATCGCTGCTACCCTTCGTGGGTGGACCGGAAGAGCGGGCTCGTGAGGCTCGTGGCGGGTTTCGCGGCGGCGTTCGCCGCGCTGCCGCTCCTCCTTTCGCGACCGGGACCGGGGTCGCTCGTCAGCCTCCTCGCGGAGGGCGCGCGGGCTCGGTTCGAGGGGCCGCACCATTCGTTCCTCGCAAACGTGCTCGCGCAGTCGGTCCACGACGGGCTCTGGGGCCTCGTCCGCTGGTACCCTCTCTTCCTCGGCGCGGCGATGCTGCTGACGGCGGGTGGCCTGCTCGCGCGCGCTCTCGCCCAGTCGCGCGTGCGCAACGGGCTTCGCGATCCGCTCGACGCGCTCCGCCGGCGCCCGTGGATCGGTCGCGTCGCGAGCCTCCTCTTGCCCGCGTGGTTCCTCGTCCGCTACGCGCGGTCGACCGGCGACTTCCTGATGCACCAGGAGTGGCTCTGGCGGGCGCACTATTCGCCGTGGTCCGTGGTCGTCGGCTCCGTCCTCGCGACCCTGGCCATCGCCGTGGGGTTGCAGCGGGTGGGTCGCGCCGGGGTGAGCGCGCTCCTCGCGCCGATGCCGCCGGCCCCCGAGCCGCCCGCGCGCGCGAAGGACTCCGACGACATCGTCGTCTCCGCGGTGGCGGTGACGGCGCGCACGCGCGGCGCGGTGGCCGCGGTGGCGGCGGCCTCGCTGGCGATGGTCGCGTGGCTCTCGTCGCTCTCCGTGGCGACTCTGGCGGGCGACGGGCGTGTCCTCGCGGCGATCGTCGCCTACGTCGCCGCGGCCGCCGCGGGGGCCTACGCGCTGCGCCGCGCGTCGCGCATCGCGGTCGGCATCGACGGCGTCTGGGTGCGCGACGCTTCGCGGGCGCGCTTCTTCTCCTACCGTGAGCTCGAGGCGGCGAAGGCCTCCGGCGCGGATCTGGACCTCGTCGGCGGCGGTCGGGTGCTGCTCCGACTCCAGCTCCACGGCGACGACGCCGGCCGCCTCGACGAAGTGCAGGCGCGCATCAACGGCGGCATCGCGCGGGCGACCGACCCGCGGACGCGCGGGGCCGAGCTCTTCGTCCAGGCCATGCCGTCGCGGCGCGTGGCGGAGGCCACCGGCGGGCCCGCCAGCTACCGGGTGCCGTCGCCGTCGCGCGAGCAGCTCTGGGAGCTCGTGGAAGCCTCGACGACGGACGCCGCGACGCGGACGGCCGCCGCCGAGGCGCTCGCGGGAGCCCTCGCGCCGTCGGAGAGAGCGCGGCTCCGCGTGGTCGCCGCCCAGTGCGCAGAGCCGCGCGTGCGCATCGCGATCGGCGCGCTGGCCGGCGAGGAGCTGGCGCAGGCGGAGGGCGCCGTCGCCGCGTCCGCGGGCTGCGCGCGTCTACCATGACGGGTCCGGCTACTGCGTCCCTGCCGTAGACCGGAGGACGCCCAGGTCGAAGGTGCTCAGCGGAACCTTGATCGCCCGATACGTGGTGTTCCCGTCCGTGAAGAAGAAATCGAGCAGGTCGTCGCCATTCTCGTCGACCTCGGTGAAGGCGAGGTTCGGCGCCCCGCCGAGCCCCCATCCGATGACGCGCGAGCCGTCGGCAGAGATGCGGAAGCTGCCGGTCGCGGAGGTGCTCAGGGTCCCCTCGTACTGCCACGCGACGGTGGCCTGTCCGGGAGCGGCTCCGTCCAGCGTCGCCCCGGCGTCACAGCCGCCGGCGCCGCCGTCGACGCCGCCCACGACGACGTCGTAGACCACACCCCGCGCGGGGCCCGGCTTCGAGGACTCGTCGTCGAAGAGGGAGATCTGTCCGCTTCCGCCGTTGCACGTGGGCGACCATCCCGGCTGCAGCCGCGCGTCGTGCTGCCGGAAGAACGGATCGGCGACCGAGACGTACGTCGCGCCGTCCTTGCTCGCCGTCTGTCCGCCCATCTTCCACCGGACCTTGCCGGTCGGCCACTCGACGTAGAAGATCGAGTCCATCTCGCGCGCCGATACGAGGAGGTTCCCGTTCGCCGGGTCCACGTCGATCGCGTTGCAGTGGAACACGTCGTAGACCGCGCCGCCGTCCGGCAGGGTCGAGTCGGGGCCGAAGCCGGTGAGGGGCAGCGTCGAGTCCGCGGCCGGGTCGAAATGGTTGCTCGCCAACCACGTGTTCACGACCGTGCCGGAAGGCTCGAGCTCTACGATCGCGCAGTCCTGGATGGTCGAGTTGGGCCCGAGCACGGTCGGCGCACCGCCGTCGACCGCCGACGCGATGCTGAGCCCCGTCAGATCGACACCGGAGGTGAACGGGTACGAGAAGAGGAGGAAGTTTCCGTTCGGCAGGATCCGCAGCTCGTGGGTGTCCGCCGCATAGCCGCTGGGCGAGAGCACCGTCGTCGAGGCGGGGCTGAGCTGGAGAACCTGAAAGTCTTCCACCGCGGTCGCGGAGTACGGGATGAAGGAGATGGCGCCGCTCACGACGTCATCGACGTCCACGACCCCGAGGCCCGCCGGCATGGCCGCGTACCAGACGGGCACGCCGTTGCCGTTCAGCACCATGGCGTAGCCGCCGCTCGCGCTGGCCATGAGGTTGCCGACGAGGTAGTAGCCCGCGGGCGGGGCGCCGGCGTCGGGATGCGCGGCCATCGCGAGCTTCGGGAAGTCGTGCGGCAGGCAGCGGACCCAGTACGGCGTCGAGACCCCTCCCTGGGTGGCGGTGGCGACGATCGCTTGTCCTTCCGTGACGCTCACCTGCAACGTCTGGCTCGGGGAAGACGGGGACGTCGAGGGCTGCGAGAGGGCGCTCTCGGCGCCGTCGGACGCGGTCATCGTCACGGTCAGATCGTTCGTCCCCGCCCCGCATCGCACGTAGTAGTCGTTGACCGTCGGCAGGAACGTCGGCACCAGCGTCAGACCGGCCGCGCCATCGCCGGCGGAAGTGACGCTCAGCTGCACGAGGAGCGGCGTGGCGACGCTGCCCGCATCGCCGCCGTCGGACGCGCCCGGCGATCCGTCCGCCGCACCCGAGTCGCCGCCCGGGGCGGCGTCCTGACCCGTGGCGTCCGCCGCCGACGCGTCGGCGCCCCCGTGGCTGGCGCCGCTCGAGCTGCTCGAGCAAGCGAGGGACGTGGCCGCGAGGATCGCGGCGAGCGAGGCCACCAAGAAGGATGCTTTACGGTGCATGGGTCTGCCATTCGTAGGGCATCCCTTCGTACGCATCGAATGCGCACTGGGACGCCGCTGGTTGGCCCGCCGAGGCGGAGTAGTAGCAAGTGGCGCCGACGACGTGCTCGCCGGCGTCGGTGTCGAGCACGTCCACGCAGCATCCGTAGAGACCGGCGGCCGGACACGAGCCGGGCGCGCCTCCCTGGATCGAGCAGGTCGGGCTGGCCGAGTAGGTGCATTCCTGGCTCGCTCCGCTGCCGGAGAGGACGGAGCACCCCGCGCCCTGGCGGGGAGAGGTCGTGGTCCCCTGGGAGCCGTCGGAGACGCCGGCGTCGTCGGTCGAGACCAGCGTGCTCACCGAGCTCCGCATCAGGCCGAGGTCGAGCTGGGTCAGGGGCACTTTCAATGCACGGTAGCTCTCGTCGCCATCGGTGAAGTCGAGGTCGAGCAGATCGTTGCCGCTGGCATCGACCTCGGTGAAGACGAGCTGCGGCGTGCCGCCCTCCCCCCAGCCGATGATCCGCGATCCGTCGGGCATGACCCGGAAGCTCCCCATCGCGGCCGAGCTGACGGTCCCCGCGTACTGCCAGACGAACGATGCCGTCCCGGCGGTCACGTCGTACGAGTAGACGACTCCGCGCGCCTGCCCCGGCGTATCGGTGGCGTCGTCGAAGACCGAGATCTGGCCGTCCGGCAGGAAGCGCGCGTCGTGCTGCCGGTAGAAGGCCGTCTGCGGGTCCCCCGTCACCTGGAGGTAGGCGGCACCGTCCTTCGTGTACGGGGAGCCGCCCATCTTCCAGACGACGTTGCCGCTCGCCTTGGAGACGAGAAAGACGGAGTCCATGTGCCGCGACGAGATCAGGAGATCCCCGTCCGACGCGACGTCGATCGAGTTGCAGTGGAACGGATCGACGACGTCCGCCCCCGAGACGTCCTCCGTCTCCAGGAACGTCGTGTCCTTCACCGGGTCGAAGTGGTCGATGGCGCTCCACTGCCACTGCGTCGCACCGCTCGGGGTCACCTCCTGCACGTCGCAGCCGATCATCGACTCGTTCGGGCCGAACGTCCCGAGGCCCGTGAGGTCGACCCCGGTCGTGATGGGATCACTGAGGACGAGGTAGTCGCCGTTCGGAAGGACCTGGAGCTCGTGGATGTCGAGCGGCTCGCCCACGGGCTTCACGAGCTCGACGTCGTTGGTGTCCAGCCGGTGGACCTCGTAGCTCCACGAGGTGTTCGCGAACGTGTAGTAGAGATACGCGACGAACGAGACGGTGTTCGGGGTGAGGCTCTCCACGTTGACGGGCTGGTTGCCGTTTAACGTCGGCGAGTACCACACGGGGACGCCGTGGACGTCGACCACCATCGCGTACGACGACTCGCCCACCGCCGACTCGGTGTCGCCGACGAGGTAGTAGCCGGGCGTCGGCGTCCCTGCGTCCGGGTGCGCCACCATGGAGAGCTTGGGGAAGTCGTGCGGCAGGCAGCGCACCCAGTACTCGGTGGTCCCGGCGCCGCTCGACGCGCTCACGACGACCGCCTGGTTCTCGACGAGCTGGAGGCTCTCGGTCTGCGACGCGGCGGGGGAGGTCGTGACGGGCTGGACGAAGGCGACGGTCGCGTCCGTCGGCGCGGTGACCGTGACGCTCAGCGGCGTCGTCCCCAGCGCGCACTGCACGTAGTAGTCGTGGATGTCCGGCGAGAACGCGGGCGTGAGGGGCAGCGACGTCTCGAGGCTCGCGGCAAACGAGGTGCCGGTGCCGGCGTCGACGCCGGTGCCGCCGTCCACGCCGCCGGCGCTCGAGGGGCTCGAGCGGCCGCAAGCGACGAGGAGGGCGGCAGCGACGAGGGCGCTCAGGCGCATCCGGATGACCTCCCGGGACCTCGTGTGCCCTTCCGCGTTCAAGCCAGCCTCCCTGCGGGAGCCTGGCTCAGACCATCCGCTCGCAAGCTCGCGGGGTAGGTTCAAGCCGATCGACCTTTTGCACGGGTTGCGCGCCGCGGGGGAGCAGGAACGGACGAGCCCACCCTCTCCTCCGATGAGCGGCGGACAATGACCCACGAACCGAAGGGCGTCAGGGTGCATCGGTCTGCCAGTCGAACGGCATCCCCTCGTAGGACTCGAAGGCGCACTGCGACGCCGCCGGCTGCCCCGTCGTCGAGGAGTAGTAGCAGGTGGCCTCGAGGCTCGACCCGCCGCCGTCTCGCCCGATCGCCTGCACGCAGCAGCCGTAGAGGCCCGCGGAGGGGCACGACCCAGGCAAGGCCCCGGCGAGCGGGCAACTGCCGGCCGACGAGTAGCTGCACTGCTCGCCGGCCCCGCTGCCCGAGATGGCGTGACAGCCCGGCCCGGACCCGTCGGTGGCCGCCGTCGCCTCGTCCCCCGCTCCCGCGTCGCTACCCCCCGCGCTTCCGTCGTCCGACGCGAGCGCGCTCACCGAGCTCCGCATGAGGCCGAGGTCGAGCTCCGTCAACGGCACCTTGAGGGCGCGGTAGCTCTCGTCGCCGTCCGTGAACAGGAA
>JBEKGQ010000161.1:0-11148 GCA_050012715.1 Polyangiaceae bacterium | reverse complement strand
TCAAGAATGCTGCGCGGGAAGCCGGGCTCGACGAGGAGCGCGCCAAGCACTTCAGCAAGTACGACTTCCGTCACAGCCGCGCCGACTTCTTGCTCGACCAAGGCGCCGACCTCCGAGCGGTCGCATACAACCACGGCCACAAGCTCCTGACGACGACGGACAAGTACGTGCGCCCCAGCAAGAAGGGCGCGGAAGCGATGCTCGCCAAGGTCGCGGGCCGTTCTGGTGCGCCTCCGGCGTCTGGTGCGTGTACCTGCGCGGCGGACGGCGTCCTTGACGAAGTGCAAGCAGCCGAATACACAGGCCCTTCCACGCGAACGTGGCGGAATTGGCAGACGCACCAGATTCAGGTTCTGGCGCCGTAACTGGCGTGAGGGTTCAAGTCCCTCCGTTCGCACGACCTTCTTCGGCCTTGTGCCCCCCCAGAGTGCCCCCCCCGCACGAGGGCCGCGGGGGCACGACGGGTGAGGGCGCCGAGGGCCTCTGACGCCGCGGGCTCGCTCGTCTGCACGTAGAGCGACATGGTGCTCAGGTTCTTGTGGCCGAGCAGGTGGGCGACGCGGCGAGGTTGGGGGGCAAGCGCTGGTGTGGGCGGCAACGGATCCGCATCGCCGCCAGCGACCGTCGGCGGTGCCAGCTTTGACGGGGATCGGGTGGGACGTGCCGGAGAAGCAGTCCGCGCCCGCCGCGGGGCTGACCGGTCGTAGCGCTCTTCCGGCGGTGAGTCTCGAGAGCGGGCGCTTGCGGAGCAAGTGGGGGGCGCGGGACGCGCGGCTACGACTACGCCGACGGCAGTTGCAGCCAAGGAACGGTCGAGCGAATCTGGCGGCCCGCTGCACTGAGTTCTCGTCTGACGAAAGGTTACCCCCATGCCCAAGGTTACGAAGCCGAACCCGATTCCCGGTGACACCCTCACCTTGGAGAGCACCGACGAGATCGCCGTCTTCCTCGACGACGCCGCAACGCCCGCGATTCTCGGACAGAACATCGGCCAACCGAAGCAGGGCACCACCGCCGAGGCGATCGCGATCGGAGTCAGCGGAAATGCCCCGGCGGGCTACGGCGTGATGGGTCACAGCGTCTCGCAGTACGGCGTCTACGGCCAGAGCGACTCCCAGGCGGGGGTGAGGGGCGAAAGCCAGAGAGGCGACGCCGTGGTCGGAGTCGCCAGCTCCAAGAGCGCAGCGGGCATCTCGGGCCAAAACACGGCCGAGGGGGGTGGTCTCGCCGGCCGCTTTCAGGGCGACGTGGATGTTTCAGGGCAGCTCACGGTGTCGGGAACGCTCGCCATCGAGAGTCCGGTAGTGATCGACAGCAACAGCTCGAACCCGGCGGCCTTTACCTACACGGTGGCGCCGGGCGACATGTGGCCGGACCAAACGTTGTATGGCACCGGAGCCGGCTACCCGCTCTGTGCAGTGATCAACAAGCCGAGCCTGAAAGGGCTAGCGAACGCCCTTCTATTTGTCACCCCGTCCTTCGCGCAACAACCGGCGACGTTCAGTTCGAACGCAGGAAACGTCACGGGTGGAACGGCCGTCCCGCAACAGGTTCCCGCAGTGATAGCCATGTATGGGGCTGCGGCCACCGGGCTACCGCCGACGACCCCGAATGGATCACAAGGACCCGCCTTCCCGGCTCCCATAACCGAGCAGTGGGTGTTGATCGGTGCAAGCCCCGGCCAGCAGTTCAACATCCTGGTCGTCAACACCCAGGCTGGGATCTAGAAACAGATGCCCGTGCCACCATCCCCGCCTACGTTGCGGGGATGGGCACTGCACGTGGCACTGCAGCACTGGAAGTTGTCGGTGCACGGCGCCCCGCCTCCGGCGCCTCCATCTTCCAAACATGCGCAGTACTCTTGGCCGGCGACGACCACGGAGTAGAGGCTGCAGCAATACTCGTAGGACTCCTGAGCGCCCAACGGAAGACAGCAGACGGGGTGCAAGCTGCCATTGGCTGGGAGACAGACCGCAGCAGGGTTGATGCAGGAGGCGGCCGTCGTGCATGGCGACATGTCCTCGACGTTCCGGACCACGGTCGCCTCTACGCTCGCATCGTCTGTCACGGTCGTCTCTACGCCCGCGTCCTCGGTATCGGTGGTAGCGCCGTCCGGTCGGCCGCCAGCGTCCGAGCTCGGGCCTTGCCCGTAGAGGCGTCCTCCGCAGCCCTGAAGCCCAGCCACTGCAGCAAGGACGCACCAGGCGAGCAGTACGGTGCAGGTGCGCGCCACGCAGGGGCCCATCCCGGTCGCGTACACCCGCTCGGTGGGTCCGTCCACCGCGTCGTCTGTCCGGCTGCCTGAGCTACAAGCCGGGAGGAGGCCCGCCACGGCTTGAAGTCGCCTCCAGGCATCGAGGCGGGCCGTACGGGCGCCCGTGGCCTGCGAGGGGGAGCGGAGCGCGCCGCGGGCGTCCGGGGATCGCGCTCACCGCCGGCCTCCAGGTCCGCGGGCGGCGTTTCTTGGGGAGCAGACGCTTGGGGAGCGGTCGCGGAGGCCGTCGGTACGGGAGGCGAAGATGGCGGAGGGGGGTGACGCTGATGGTTGGTAGTAGGTCGTGCCGTCGGCGCGCACTGCAACGCCAAGTGCGCCGAGCTGACGGCAGTACCGCGCGTCGCGTCCGGCCCCGCCCCCCACTGGCCCTCAGCGACGCCTGCCCGTAAACTATGCGTATGCCCACGGCGGCTCCCTCGACCAAGCCCAAGCGCCCGGCAGGCCCGGTGTTCGTCCCACACGCGGACGACGCGGCGGACGTGCGCGGGGCTCGAGGAGGCTGACGGCAGCGAGGGGGTGCGGTTGCCCGCCGATGAGCTCGAGCGCTGGGCTACAACCGGCGCCTCAAGTCGTCGTCCCCACGCCGCGGTACCTGAAGCGCACGTCCGCCATCGGCATCGCCAGCGGCTCGCCGCGCTCACGTGCCGTCGGTGCCGTTGTGCGCGCCCTGGCCGATGCCCCTGAGCTGCCCGAGCCTGGGGATGCCGTCGTCCTGCTCCCGCCGACCGGCGAGGCCTTCGTGCGTCGCGTGCCGGGGCTGAATCTCTGGGTCTGGCACACGGTTCGCGGCGATGGCCGGGTGCTCGTCGCGAGCTGCGCGACGATCGCCCAATCGCCCGCGGCCGACGCGCACGAGTGCCATCGCGAGCGAGATCACACGCCGGCGTAGAGGCAGGCGCCCGCCAACCGCACCACCTCGGCGAGGGCCCGGACGGTGTCGCACGGCTCGTCGTCGTAACCCGCGACGGTCAGCGCGGCGCGGGCCTTCGCGAGAACCGCCGGCCGGTTGCCGGCCTCCGCGACGACGAGCGCGTCGAACCGCCGCTTCAAGTCGGGGCCGTCCGCCATCCGAGCCAGAACGTCCTTCAGCAGAGTATCGGCGTCCATGTTCGCGGGGCTGGGGCTCATGTTTCGGCGGACCATTGCGAAGGACGCGCCAGCGCACCGGAAGCGCTTGCAGCGGGATATCCGCGCCGGGCGACGCGCAGAAAACGCGCGCACCGGCATCCTTTGCTCGACGCCGACCCCGGTCGCGGGGACGCGGTCCACGACCTCGGGGGAGCCTAGAGCTCGAAGTTCGTCGTGAAGTCGGGCGGCGGCGGCGGGCCCCACAGGTAGAAGCCGTTCTCCGGGGAGTGCGTGGTCGCGGGCCAGTCGCGGTCCGCCGGCACGTAGTCGATGTCGAAGGAGTACTCGCTGTAGCTCCCCCACGGGTCGCGCCGCCGGCGCGGGGCGCCAGCGGCTCCATCGTGGCCACGCCGAGCGAATCGGCGCGCGCGCGGAATCGCGGCAGGTCGTCCTCGAAGATGCCGAACGACAGGTGTCGGAGCCGCTTCTTCGCGCCGTGACCTCGGTGGACGAACACCCACGGGCGCGGATCGCCGGCGGCGTGAAGGTGCAGCGCGCCGTCGACCTTCACGACGTCGAGCCCGAACGCGGCGTAGAAGCGCTCGGCCTCGTGAAGATCCGGAACCTCGAACGCGACGTAGTCGAGCGAATGGGCCGCGACGACCTCGGGACGCCTCGTCATCTCACACCTCGTCCACGATGCGGTTTTCGAGCTTTCCCACGCGCTCGATCTCGACCGTGCACACGTCGCCGGCCTTCATGAAGAGCGGCGGAGTCCGCGCCATGCCGACCCCGGACGGCGTCCCGGTGACGAAGACGTCGCCGGGCGACAGGGTCATGGCTTCGCTCATGATCGAGACGAGCGCCGCGACGTCGAACACCATGTCGCTCGTGGACGCGCTCTGCACGACCTCTCCGTTGAGACGGGTCTCCAGTTTCAGGCCGCGGGCGCCGGCCGGCAGCTCGTCGGAGGTCACGAGGTACGGACCGAAGGCGCCGGTGCCGTCGAAGTTCTTCCCCACCGTCCACTGGGGGCTCTTCTTCTGGTAGTCGCGGATCGAGCCGTCGTTGAAGACCGAGTAGCCGATCACGTGATCGAGCGCCCGCTCGCGGGGGATGTGGCGCCCCTTCTTGCCGATGACCGCCACCAGCTCGCCTTCGAAGTCGAGCTGGGTGGAGACCCTGGGGCGCGTCAGCGGCGCCCCGTGGCCGACGAGGCTGGAGGCGAAGCGAGCGAAGATCGTGGGGTAGGTCGGCAGGGCGAAGCCGCTCTCCTTGCTGTGCTCGACGTAGTTGAGGCCGACGCACAGGATCTTGTGGCGCGAGAGCGGCGGAAGGAACGTCGCGCCGTCGAGCCGCACGCGCGTGCCCTGGCGGAGGACGTCGCGCGCCGCGCTCAGGCGCTCGGGTCCGCCTTCGATGAGCGACTCCAGATCGCCGGGATACGCCGCCTCGTCGCGGAACGCGGCGAGGAGATGTTCGCCCTCCAGGAGGGCGAGGCCGGTACGGCCCTTCACGTCGATGGCTGCGAAACGCATGCATCTGGCTTTGCACCCCCGGGATGCGCTCGTCAACGCTCCGCCTCGGAGGTAGTGGTGTCGAGGAAGAGGCGCGATGACGCGAGCCGGAAGTCTCTCCTTGTCCTCGATGGCCCTGACGGCGATGGCCGCGCTCCTCGCGGGCTGCGATCACGGCGCCACGGGGAGCGCGGGGGCGCCTCCCACGACGGCGGGGCAGGCCCCGACCGCCAGCGCCACCGCGAGCGTGGAGCCGGAGCCCTCGGTGTCCGAGGACGAAGGGGAGGAGCCGCCGCTCGCCGTGACCGGGACGCCCCCGCCGCCGGCCTCCGGCCGCGCGGCGCTGCTCGCCGAGGTGGACCGCGAGCTCGGCGCGATGCGGACGTCGCTGTACGCGCACCACACGCACGTCGACGAGGCCGCGGGCAGCTTCGAGTACGACTGCTCGGCGCTCCTCGACTACGCGCTCTCGCGCGCGGTGCCCGACGCCCTCGCGGCGGTCCAGGAGCGGGCGGCGCGCCGGCCGCGCTCGCGGGAATACGTCACGTTCCTCGAGAGCATCGCGCCGGGGGCGGCGAGCGGTCGCTGGCAGCGCGTCGCGAGGGCGGCGGAGCTCTTGCCGGGCGACGTGGTCGTGTGGCTCAAGCCGGCCGACTCGCGCTCGACCAACACCGGGCACACGATGATCGTGCACGGGCCGGTCGTGGCGGCGCCAGGCGAGCCCGGGGCCTTCGTGGTTCCCGTGGCCGACTCCACGGCGCGGCCGCACGGCTCCCACGACGGGCGCGCGGCGGCGCACACCACCGGTCTCGGCACGGGGCAGATCGTCCTCGTCACGGATGCCGCGGGCGCGCCCACGAGCTTCCGCTGGTCCCCGGGTGGACGCGAGAAGCCGACGACGATCGCCCTCGGTCGACTGCGCTGAGACCCCGTGACCACAGGTGTGCGCTTGCCGCGACACCGGCGTCCGGGTCCGCGGGAGGCGACGCGACGCCAAGCCCGCGGCATCCGTGGTGGTCGGCCGCTTGCAGTGCCGGGCGACGTGCGCCTCCGGTCGTCCATCGTCGTCGGTCTGGGCATCGCCGTGATCTTCGGCTGCGGCGACCCTCTGCGGCAGGACGAGCTCGACTGCGAAGAGGCGGTGTCGGTGCTCGAGGGGTGCTGCCCTGGCTTCTATGGCTCGGAGCTTCAGTGCGTCTACAGCGCCCCGCAGAGCTGCGGGCCCACCACGTACCCGGCGCTGAGCGAAGAGGCGAGCGCGTGCATCCGTGGCGAGAGCTGCGCGCAGCTCGTGTCGTCGGGCGTGTGCGCGCGGGCCCAGGCCGCGCGGGCGTACGAGCAAGGCGGCGACACGCCGTCGACCGAGGACGGCCAGCCGGCGCAGGTGTGTCCGTGAGGCGCGCGGTCGTCTCCGTCGCGCTGGCCGCGGCGCTCGCGATGGCGCATGCGACGAACGCCGGGGCCCAGCCCGCGTCGCCGCAACCGGAGGAAGAAGAGTCGGCGGAGGAGGCGTCGCCCCCGCCGGCCAGCAGTGCGTCCGGAAAGGGCTCCCCGATGGCGCTGCGCCTGGCGCTCGTGGGCGACTACCGGAAGCTGCTCGATCTGTCCGAGCTGGGGGCCGGCGTCGCCGTCTCCTACGCGTGCGCCTGCGACAAGGCGGGCGGCAGCGTCGACCTTCGCGTCACGGGCGGGCGCACGCTCCGCGGGCTGTCCGTCACGGAGGTCGAGCTGGGAGGAAGCGCGGAATTCAAGCTGGTCGGCGGACTGCTCGCGGGGCTCGGGGGCGGGCTCACCTTCGTCGGCGTCGAGCGGGCCACCAACAAGGACGAGATCATGTCCGTCGGTCCGGAGCTCTTCGGGCGACTTGGCTACCGGTTCGGGACGAGGGCCGCCCCCTACGTGACGCTGGACCTCGGCGCCCAGCTCCAGGCGGGCTGGACGATCGTGTGGGGGCCGACGCTCGCCGTCGGGTACCGGTTCTGATCAAGGCGCGTTCGACGCGCCGTCGGGTTGCACGCTCGGCCGAACCGGCCTTTACTCCGCCGCCGTGACGAAGACCGCGCTCGCCGCCCTCGTGTTTCTCGCCGCGTGTGGCGGCTCCTCCACGCCGCCGCCCGCGGCTCCTCCCGCGCCCGTGGCGCCGGCTCCGCCGCCGTCGGGATCTCCGTCTCCTGCGGCGTCCGCGGCCCGTCCGCCGGCGCCGCTCGATCAACCGGCGCTCGTCACGGCGCTGGTCGCGAAGCACGGCGAGGGAGCGCGTGCGCGGGCCGAGCGCGGCGTTCGCCAGCTCGCCGCCTTCTGGCGTCCCTCCGACGGCGACGCGGCGGACTTCGTGAAGCAGTCCTTCGTCTCCGATCCGGCGAAGCTCGACGCGCTGCTCGCCCGCTTCTCGGCCGCGTTCGAGCAGATCGACGGGCACCTGCTCGAGATCGGGCGCGCGCTCCGGAGCTGGAGTGAGCTCGAGCTCGGGCCGCAGCTGGACGTCGATCAGACGTTCGCCGGCTTCGACGTCGGCGCGCACCTGTCGGAGGATCTCTTCTCTTCGAAGCTCGCGTTCGTCGCGCTGCTCAACTTCCCGCTGCCATCGCTCGACGAGATGATCGAGGGCGGCCCCCGCTGGTCGCGCAAGGAGTGGGCCGCGGTGCGCCTCCTGCGACGGTCGCCGGAGGAGGAGGGACAGATGGATCTCCGTCCGAGCGGGGCCGCGGTGCAGGCTCACGCCACGGCGGAGGCCGACGCGGAGGCGTACATCGCCGGGTACAACGTGTGGATGCACCACGTGCTGACGCCGGACGGCAAGCGCGTGTTCCCGAAGGGCGTGCGCCTCCTCTCGCACTGGAACCTCCGCGACGAGATCCGCGCCGACTACGCCGAGAAGGACCACGCCCTCGCGCTGGCGCGGCAGCGGCTCATCCTCGACGTCATGCAGCGCATCGTGCTGCAGACGATCCCGCAGGGGGTGATCGACGATCCGCGCGTCGACTGGAATCCAGCGACGGGCGCGGTCACGCGGGCGCCGGAGGCCGAGGTCGAGGTCGACCAGATGAAGGCGCAGGGCAAGCGGCCGGCGGAGCCGGTCGTCTCGACCGAGCGCGAGCCGGACACGCGCTACGCGCGGCTGCTCGAGGACTTCCACGCCCAGCAGATGGCGGACGCCGACTCGCCGCTCGCGCCGACGGAGATGGCGCGGCACTTCCAGCTCGACGACGAGATGCCCGAGGCGCGCGTGCGCGCGCTGCTGACCGAGATCCTGTCGTCGCCGATGGTGCCGAAGGTGGCGGCGCTCGTCCGCGCCCGCCTCGGGCGGCCGCTCGAGCCGTTCGACATCTGGTTCGACGCGTTCGGCGCGGGCAAGCAGCCCGAGGAGGAGCTGTCGCGCATCACGCGCAAGAAGTACCCGACGTTCGAGGCCTACAAGAAGGACATGCCGCGCATCCTCGAGGCGCTGGGGTTCTCCCGGGAGAAGGCGCGCTTCCTCGATTCGCACATCGCGGTCGATCCGGCGCGAGGCTCGGGGCACGCGCTCGAGGCGCGCCGGCGGACGGAGCTCTACCCGTGGTGGGGCCCGGGCGACTCGGCGCACCTGCGGACGCGCGTGAACCCGAACGGGATGGACTACAAGGGCTACAACATCGCCGTCCACGAGATGTGCCACAACGTGGAGGAGACCTTCTCGCTCTACGAGGTGGACGACACCTTGATGGCGGGCGTCCCCGGCACGGCGTTCACCGAGGCGCTCGCCTTCACGTGCCAGCACCGCGACCTCGAGATCCTCGGCGTCAGTAAGACCGACCCGCACGCGGCGCACGTGCGCGCCCTCGACGCGTTCTGGAGCGCCTACGAGATCGCGGGCTCGGCGCTCGTCGACCTCGACGCCTGGCACTGGATGTACGACCACCCGAGCGCGACACCGGCCGAGCTGCGCGACGCGGTGGCGAAGATCGCGAGCGGCTACTGGGACCGCTACTACGCGCCCGTCCTCGGGAGCCCGGGCGACCCGCAGCTCGCCATCTACTCGCACATCATCAACTCGTTTCTCTATCTCTATCGCTATCCGATCGGGCACCTCATCGCGTTCCAGCTCGAGCAGAAGCTCGTGCCCGGCCCCGCGTTCGGCAAGGAGTTCGAGCACGCCGCCACGTACGGACACGTGCTCCCCGACATGTGGATGGAGCACGCGACGGGCAAGCCCGTGTCGACCGGCCCGCTGCTCGAGGCGACGGCGGCGGCGCTCGACGCGGTTCACTGAAGGCGGCACGATTCGGGACGGGAGAAACGATGCGCACGGAGGTCGCGTGGCTCTGGCTGGCCCTCGGGGCCGTTCTCTTCTCCGGCGCCTGCGGGGGCCGGTCGGCGTCAGTCCCGGTGACGTCGTCCCCGGGACCGGAGGCCGGCACCGGGTGCACGGCGGGCGGCACGCGCGACTGCTCGGGTGGCGGCGAGGGTTTCACGTGTCCCCCAGGTGACAACCCCGAGACCGCGAACCCGACCTACGACTGCTCGACCCCCACGAAGGATTCGAGCGGGAACGACGAATATTGCTGCTTCCTCGGGTTCGGCGACGACTCGTCCTGCGTGTCGGACGACCAGGTGACGGCCGACTGCCAGAGTCCAAACGTCTCCGGCTTCCAGTGCGACGATGGAGACTCCCCCGAGTCGCTCGACCCGTCGCTCGACTGCGGTGCCGCCATGCCCGACCCCGACCACCAGCACGACGACTACTGCTGCACCTGCCAGGGTTGCGGCTCCAGCGGAGTGCCCGCCGGCTGCACCGCGGACCCGTCGATCGATTGCGTCGGTGGCGCTGACGGCTTCGCGTGCCCCACCGGCGACAGCCCGGGAGCGGCCGGCACGGCCTTCTCCTGTTCCGCGCCGCAGCTCGACCCCGACGGCGTACACGACGACTGCTGCTGCATCCCCTGGCCCTACGGCGCCGCGAGCTGCACGCCCGACGACGACCTCGCGAGCGCCTGCCCGGACGCCGAACCCTACGGCTACCAGTGCCAGAAGGGCGAAGACCCGACGATGCTCGATTCGTCGCTCACGTGCGCCGCCCGCACCCCCGACCCCGACGGCGTGCACACCGACTTCTGCTGCATGCTGGATTGAGCCATGCCGTGGAGGGAAACATGACCGGGAAGCACATCGCTTCCGCCGCGCGTTCATCGAGGCGTGCGATGGCTCCTCGCGGCGCTCGTGGTGGTCTCGGTCGTGGCCACCGCCCGGGCGGCACATGCGTGCTGGGACGGATACCTGGCGGCGAGTGCCCGCGTCGCGATCGGCGTGCCTGGCGATCCCGAGTGGTCTCCGGCACGCGCGCGCGACGCGGCGACCTGGCTCGTGCGCGTCGAGGCGCTGCTGCCACGCGACGTTCACGTTCGGGCGTTCGACCGGGATGTGTGGCTCTGCCGTGCCGACGCGGACGGACGATGCGATGGCTCGCTCGGTGACGGCCGCTTCGACGGGAAGCGACTCGTCACGCTCTTTCGCGCCGTGGCCCGCCTCTTGCGCGCCGGCCCCGCGAAGGTCGCCCGCGCCCGCGCTTTGCGCGCGCATCCCGTCACGGTGCAGGTGCTCGCCTCGCGCGATCCCGCGCGCGCCGAAGCCCTTGCCCAGAGGCTCAACGACGAAGCGACCGGCCGCCGGGGCTTCCTCGACGCGGGCGGCTTCCCCTCGAACAACGCACGCGCCCACGTACTCGATGGGCGCGACGCGAGGGGCGCGGCCATTCATCGCGTCGTGGTCGGCGCGTTCCTGCACGCCGCCGACGCGTCCGACACGCTCGACGAGGTCGGGAGGGAGGCGGGACTGCGCGGCCTCGTGCGGGCGTTGTGACGCAGCGGTGACGCCGCCCTTCAGCGATACGGCCCGACGTGACGCGGGCGGGGGAAGCGCGCGCGCCGCCCCGTCGCTACGCTGCTCGGCGTGCGCCTCTTCGCCGCCCCGCGACGCTTGCTGCGCGGGCTCGCGATCCTCGCCGGCCTCTACGTCGCGCTCTGCGTCGTCGCGCGGCTCGGCTACCGCGTGCTGCTCTATCCGGCGCCGTCGCACGACGCTCCCTTCGTGGCGACGCCGCCGGCGCGGCTCCTCTCTCTCCACGCCGACGATGGGGCGCTCGTCGTCGCGGCGGAGCTGCCTCCCCCGGACGACCATGGACGCACCGTCGTCCTCTTCCATGGCAACGGCGAGACCATCGCCAACGGGAAGCCCTTCGCCGAGGCGCTGCGTGCGCATGGCCTCGGCGTGGTGCTCGCCGAGTACCGCGGCTACGGGCTCGCCACGGCGTCC
>JBEKGQ010000160.1:0-18713 GCA_050012715.1 Polyangiaceae bacterium | reverse complement strand
ACACGCCGGTCGTCGTCGCCTACGTGGCGCCGGCGGAGTGCGCTTCGCTCGACGCGTTCCAGGTGCTCGTGGCGACGGAGATCGCCCGCCGGCCGGCGGCCGAGCGCACGTGGCGGTGGTCGGTGCAGGTGCGCGAAATGCAGGACGTCTACGAGGGCACCGTCACGAGCGAGGACGTCGAGCGAACGGTCGTGTCGGCGAGCTGCGACGACGTGACCGCGGCGCTCGCGCGAGTCATCGCGGACGGCGAGGCGGGGTTGCCGCCGCTGCCGCCGCCACCGCCGGCGCCGTGCACGCCGACCGTGTTGCCACCACCACCCCCTCCTCCTCCTCCTCCCCCTCCTCCTGAGCCGCCCATCGTCGTCACCGCGGCGCCGCCGCCGCCCGAGCCCGCCGACAAGGACCCGCGCTCGTCGTCGCGCGCGGAGTGGCGATTCGGTGGGCGCGCCGACGTCAACAACCATGGGTTCAACGCGACCGCGTACGGCGCTCCCACGGGGTCGGCGGCGGTGACCGGCGCCCTGGCCACGCTGAGCCTCGAGGTCCCCGGAGGCTTTCGCAAGCTGGAGTTCGAGCTCGGCGTGGGGCGTCTCGGGTCGACGGGCAACTCGCCGCTGACGTACACCGTCGTCGACACGCAGACCTGCCTCGTCGACGTTCCCCTCGGCGCGAGCGGCTTCAGCGCGCTCGGTTGCCTGCGCCTCGCGGGCGCGGCGTTCAGCGCTCCCTTCATCCTCGACGGGGTGACGACCCCGCAGGGCGGCGGCGCGCTCTGGGTCGGCGCCGGCGCTCGGCTTCGGTGGCAGGCGAGGATGGGACTCTTCGTCGAGGCGAGCCTGACCGGGATGTACGGGACGGTCAGCGCCGGAGAGAGCATCACGCCCGGGTGGCTCGACGCGGGGATCGGAGCGGGCTTTCGGTTGTAGGGCGCGCCCGATCAGAAGCGGTACGCGGCGTTCACGCCGAGGATCGGGACCTTCACGTATTCGGTGAAGTACGGGTTCAGGTAGCCTTGGAGGTCGGCGTTGAGCTTGTTCAGGCTCTCTTGCCCGGCGGGCCGGAGGGGCGTCGCGGTCACGCTCGTCGACGACGTGAAGCACTGCAAGTAGCCCAGGCTCGCGCGCAGCACGAGCTTGTCGCCGAGCAGGAGAAAGCGCCAGTCGACGGTGGCGTGGACGCTCTGGAGCGTGGTGTGCAGGGGAACGCCCGCCGAGACCGAGCCGGTGAATCGGTCGCTGGACCCCTTGGACTGGAGGTACGCGTCGACGACGTCCGTGCCCGTGACGGCGCCGCCCGCCGTCACGAGCGTGTATCCGCCGAGGATCTCGAGGCCGAGCTTGGGAAAAGGCCGCCAGCCCGCGGACAGACGCGCGACGAACGAGTTCTGGATGGCCGACTCGAGGAGGCTCTGCTGGAACGAATCGATGGCGCCGAAGTCGCCGAGCACGTCGATGATGGTGTTCGCGTATGGCGCCGGCATCCACCCGAGGTCCGCCTGCACGAGGATGCGGTACGGAAGCTCGAGCGTTCCTTCGGCGCCGATCATGAGGGGAAAATACGTCCCGCCGCCGAGATCGAAGAGGACCGGGGCGGGCGCCGCGGCCTGCGCGGCGGGCGCCGGGACCGGCGTCGAAGATGCCGTGGCGTCCGCGTGCGCGGCGGATACGAGGAGGCCGGCGAGCCCGATGAGGCTCAGGGCCAGATGGGTTGGTCCGAAAGCGCGCCCCCTCGCCGTCTCCACTTTCACCCCGAGCACCTCCCCACGATCACCGTAGAACGTTTCGCGGCGCGGCGGCGACCGGGCTCACGGCGAAGGCAGGGGCACGTACCACTCGACCGCGTAGTCGGGCTGGAACTGCATGCGCGACGGCGAGCTTTCGAAGGCGACCGAGCCGCCGTTGCCTCCACCGTTGTCCCACTGCATCTCGAGGTTGCCGGGACCGGTCAGCGACGCGTCGGGGCCGTCCTCGTAGCCCTGGTTGCCGGCGTTCCACGTTCCCTGGTTGTCAACGCCGTTGATGAGGACGAGCCCTCCGTTGGCGTCTAGGCCGAGGTTCTGCCACTGGCCATTCGCCGAGTAGACGCGCGACGAGCCGATGGAGTCGGTGAAGCCTGGATCCCCCTCGGCGGAGCAGAGCAACCACGCGCCGGTGATCATCGACTGCAGCTGGCCGACCGTCTGGGGCATGACGACCGGGCCGTGCGGCTCGTCGCACGCCGCGCGGGCGGCCTGCACCTGCGCGGGCGTGAACGCCTCCGGTCCGGTCGCGGTCCCCGTCACTGGTTGCGACGGGTCCGCATTGCCGCCCGCCACCTGACCCGAGCATGCCGTGACCGACGCCGTCAGGAGGGAGAGACTCGATAGGGCCAACGAGCTTCGTGCGGTCGACATCGGCGGGCGTCATCCACGTGCCGTGCCAGGGGCTCACCGCGCCGGCGGTCGACGAAACCCGCCGACCACGAGATGATACGGTCGGCACCATGGGAAGACTCGTCGCATGGGGCATCACCCTCGCGTCCTCGTGGGCGATGGCCTCCGGATGCGGCGAGACGGCGTCCAGGGCCCCGACGATTCCGACCTCCGGCACGGCGTCCGGGGCTGCCCACGCGACGACCGCTGCGTCCGCCGCGTCCGGGGTCGCGTCGGCGTGGCCGGTCGAGCCCGTCGCCGACGCTGCGCCGCCGGCGGCCGGCGTCGCGCACGGGACGATCGCGTGCGGAAAGGCGACGTGCAAGGGCGGCACGGAGAAGTGCTGCGCCGACGGCACGTGCGCGGCGCTCGACGAGGGGAACGTGCCGCAGCTGTGCGCGTCGGGTCCCGCGTATCGCTGCGATGGCCGAGACGACTGCGCGAGCGGCGAGGTGTGCTGCGCCGAGATGGTCGCGTCGGGCAGCGACGACTTCACGACCGTGTGCTCGAAGGCGCCCTGCATGCTGAACGAGGCGTGTCGCGGCGCGAGCGGCTGCGCGGCGGGCTTCGCGTGCAAGGCGTCGGCGAAGGCGGTCGAGCCGGGCAAGTGCGCCCTCACGGCGCCGACGTCGCGATGTGGAGCCGCGGTCTGCTCGGGGGCAAAGCCCGTATGCCGCTGGAGCCCCGACCGGAAGAGCGGCGTGTGCGTCGCCGGCTCCGCGCCGGCGCCCTCCGGCAAACAGGTGGACGCGCGGTGTGCGTCGAGCGCGGACTGTGGCGGCGAGAGCTGCTGCATGGGCGCCCTGGGCAACAGCTACTGCTTCGGTTCGTGCATCAACGCGGCCACCGTGTGCGAGACGGCCGCCGAGTGCGGACCCGATCCGATGGGGGGGAAGCGGAAGGGCTGCGTCGCCACGTCGGCCGTCGCCTCGGCGCCGTGGCGCGACGCACCGCCGTGGCTCAAGGTGTGCGACTACTCGAATTGAGGGCGCGCGCAGGGACGCGTCAGAGATCCGCCAGCAGCCGCGTCAGGTTCTGCGAGAACTGGTTCGGGTCCTCCAGCGCGCTCCCTTCGGTGAGCAACGCCTGGCCGTAGAGGACGTCGATGAGCGGATCGATCCGCGGCGAATCGGGCTGGTCGGCGACGAGCCGCTCCAGCCGCTGCACGAGCGGGTGCCCGCCGTTGACCTCGAGGACCCGGCGCCCGCGCGGGACCGTGTGGCCGCGCTCGCGCAGCAGGCGCTCGACGAAGGCGTGGGGCCCGTGCTCGCCGCGCACGAGGCAGCACGGCGAGTCGACGAGGCGGTCGGAGGGCTGGACGTCGGCCACGCGGTCGCCGAGCGTCTTCTTCATCCGCTCGAGCACCGGCGCCAGCGCCTTGCCCTGCTCGTCCCGGGCCTTCTTCTGCTCCTCGGTCCCGTCGAGCTTGAGGTCGGCGCGCATGGCGGAGACCAGCGGCTTCTTTTCGTACTCGCGGAGGGCCTCGGTCGCCCACTCGTCGACCGCGTCGGTCATGAAGAGCACCTCGTAGCCGCGCTGGCGCAGCGCCTCGAGGTGAGGCGACGTCGACGCCGCGGTGAGCGTCTCGCCGAGCACGTAGTAGATGGCCGGCTGGTCGGGCTTCATCCGCGCCACGTACTCGGCGAGCGACGTCGTCCCCTCGCCGTGCGAGCTGCGGAACCGCGCCAGCCGGGCGAGCCGATCGCGGTGCTCGAGATCGGTCGCGAGCCCCTCCTTGAGGATGACGCCGAACGCGTCCCACACCTTCGCGTAGTCCGCGGGGCGGTCGGCGGCGATCGACTCGAGGAGATCGAGCGTCTTCTTGGTGACCTGCTTCTTGATCGCCCGCACCGCCGCCGAGTCCTGGAGGAGCTCGCGCGACACGTTGAGCGGCAGATCGTCCGAGTCGACGACGCCGCGGACGAAGCGCAGCCACGGCGGCAGGAGCTCCTCGCAGTCTTCCATGATGAAGACCCGACGAACGAAGAGCCGCAGGCCTTTGCGCCGCCGTCCCTGGTCGAGGTCGAGGTCGAACGGCGCCTCGCCGGGGACGAAGACGAGCCCCACGAACTCCTGCGAGCCCTCGATGCGGAAGTGCGTCCAGCCCACCGGATCCACGGCCGCGTGGGTCAGGTGCTTGTAGAGGTCGCGGTACTGCACGTCGGTGATCTCCGCCTTCGGCCGTTGCCAGAGGGCGCTCGCGCGGTTCACCGTCTCGTCGCCGATGCGTATGGGGTGGCTCACGTAGTCCGAGTAGCGGCGCACGAGGTCCTTCAGCCGCCAGTCGTCGAGGAACTCCTTCTGGTCGTCGCGGAGAAAGAGGACGATCGACGTTCCGTGCGTGGGCCGGGTGTCCGAGTCGACGAAGAACGTGTCCTTGCCGTCGCTCCGCCAGCGCCACGCCTCCTCCTGGCCCGCCGCGCGCGACACGACCTCGACCCGATCGGCCACGAGGTAGGCGCTGTAGAAGCCGACGCCGAACTGCCCGATGAGCGAGAGGTCCTTGCCCTCGCCCCGAGCCTTGAGCTGCTCGAGGAAAGCTCGGGACCCCGAGCGGGCCACCGTGCCGAGGTCGCGGACGAGCTCGTCGTGGCTCATCCCGACGCCGGTGTCCTCGATCGTGAGCGTCCCCTTCTCCTTGTCCGCGACGATGCGGATCTCGAGCGGCACGTCGTCCGACCGCAGGGACGGCTCGGTCAGCGCGCGAAAGCGCAGCTTGTCGAGCGCATCCGACGCGTTGGACACGAGCTCGCGGAGAAAGATCTCCTTGTGGCTGTAGAGCGAGTGGATGACGAGGTGGAGGACCTGAGCGACCTCGGCCTGGAAAGGATGGGACTCGGGCATGACGCTGGGTGCATGGGTAGCCACGTCGGAGGAGGTCGGCAAGAACGTCGTCGGTCGCCTCCGAATCGCGGGCGGGCCTCACGGTTCGGCGTATTGGTGAAGAGGGGTGATCCCATGCGAGCATTGCTCGTCGGCGTTGCGGCTGGGCTACGGAGTATCGTGGCTGACGTGCTTGCGGCCCGTGGGCACGAGCTGGTCGCGGCCACCGAGGGGGCGAGCGCCCTCGCCTCGCTGCGCGCCGATGCGCCACCGCTCATCGTGGTGGAAGAGCCGCTCGCCGACATGTCGGCGACGGACTTCTGTCGCCGCGCGCGCGCGCTCCCGGAGGGCGCCGACGCGGTCATCCTGGTCATCTCACCCCGGGACGACGACCTCCTGGCGGTGCTCGATGCGGGGGCGACCGATCTCTACACGACGTCCCTCGGGCCGGACGTTCTGCAGAGCCGGGTGCTCATCGCCGAGCGCCTCGTGGCGCAGCAAGCGCGGCTCCGGGACCGCGAGCTGCGCTTCCGGCGTCTCTTCGAATCGGGCGTGGCCGGGGTGACCATCTCGGACCTCGACGGCAACTTCAAGGAAGCCAACGACGCCTTCCTGCACATGCTCGGCTACGAGCGCGGCGACATGCTGGCGGGCCGGCTGAACTGGGAGGTCATCTCCCCGCTCGACCGCCTGGTCCCCGATACCGAGGACCGCGCCCAGCTGCGCGCCACCGGTTTCCTGCCGCTGCGCGAGCGGGTCTACGTCCACAAGGACGGGCGGCACATCGCGGCCCTCGTCGGCTCCGCCGCGCTCGAAGGCACGACGGAGTGCATCAGCTACGTCGCGGACATCTCCGCCAGAAAAGGCGCCGAAGAGGCGCTGCGCGCGTCCGAGGGCCGCTATCGCATCCTGTTCGACCAGTCGCCCTTTCCGAAGTTTCTCTTCGACTACGAGACGCTCGGCTTCCTCGCCGTGAACGATGCGGCGACCCGCAACTACGGGTACTCGCGCGACGAGCTCCTCACCATGACGCTCGAGGACATCCGGCCGGAAGGCGACGTCGTCGGCGTGCGGGCCCGGACCGGCGGCAACCCGTTCGGCACGACGAACGCCGGCGTCTGGCGGCACACCCGGAAGGACAAGAGCGTCCTCGACGCGGAGGTCACGGTGCACAAGTTCCCGCTCGACGGGCGCCCGTGCGGCCTCTTCGTGGCGGTCGACGTCACCGAGCGCAACCGGATGGAGTGGCAGCTCCGCCAGGCGCAGAAGCTCGAGGCGCTCGGGAGCCTCGCCGGCGGCGTGGCCCACGACTTCAACAACATCCTCTCGGTCATCCTCAGTTACAGCGAGATGCTCGCGGCGGGGCTGAAGGTGGGCGACCCGATGCGCGGCGACCTGGAGGAGATCCTGGCCGCCGGCAAGCGCGCGGGGACCCTGACCCGCCAGCTCCTCGCGTTCAGCCGGCAACAGGTTCTCCAGCCGAAGATCCTGGACCTCGACGCGGTCGTCGAGGGCATCGGGAAGATGCTCGGGCGGGTGGTGGGGGAGGACGTTCAGCTGAGTATCGTGCGTGGCGTCGAGCTGGGCGCGGTGAAGGCCGATCCGGGGCAGGTCGAGCAGGTGCTGATGAACCTCGCCGTGAACGCGCGGGACGCCATGCCGTCGGGGGGGCGATTGACGATCGAGACGGGGAACGTCGAGCTCGACGCGGCCTACGCGGCGACCCACCCCGGGGTCGAACCGGGGCCGTTCGTCATGCTCGCGGTGACCGACAACGGCACCGGCATGAGCGCGGCGACGCGCGAGCGGATCTTCGAGCCGTTCTTCACGACCAAGGAGGTGGGGAAAGGCACCGGCCTCGGGCTCGCGACCGTGTTCGGCATCGTTCGACAGAGCGGCGGCAGCGTCTGGGTGTACAGCGAGCCGGGGGAGGGGACGACGATCAAGGTCTACCTGCCGAGGGTGACGTCGACGGGGATGACCGCCCTCACCGAGGCCCCCGCCATCGCGACGGAGCCTCCGTCGGGCTCCGAGACCGTGCTGCTCGTGGAGGACGAGGAGCCGGTCCGTACGCTGGTGCGCACGATCCTCGAGCGCCACGGCTACCACGTCATCGAGGCCCAGAGCGGCGGTGACGCCCTGCTCATCTGCGAGGAGCACCGCGCCACGATTCACGTGCTGCTGACCGACGTCGTCATGCCGCGCATGAGCGGCCGAAAGCTCGCGGAGCGACTCCGTCCGCTGAGGCCCGAGATGAAGGTGCTCTACATGTCCGGGTACACCGACGACTCGGTCGTCCGCCGCAGGGATAATCTCTGGCGTGGCCGGGGCCCGTTCTGATGGCGAACACACACACACCACTGCCGGACGTGGGCGACGTGCTCGACGGCCGGTATCAGCTGTTGCGAGACCTCGGTCGGGGGGGGGCGGGCGCCGTCTTCGAGGCGCGGCACGTCTTCACCGGGCGCTTTGTCGCCGTGAAGCTGCTGATCTCGCCGGCGCGTCGCGAGCAACACGAGACGCTGCGGGCCCGGCTGGAGCGGGAAGGCCGGGCGCTCGCCGCCATCCACCATCCGGCGGTCGTGGAGGTGCTCGACGGCGGGCTCACGCCGGAAGGCTTCTCCTACATCGTCATGGAAATGGTGGAGGGCTCGACGCTCGAGGGGCTGCTCGCCGCCCGCGGCAGGCTGTCGGCGGCCAACACCGCCGGCCTGACCCTGCAGCTGTGCGACGCGCTCGAGGCCGTGCACCAGGCCGGCGTCGTGCACCGGGACGTCAAGCCGAGCAACATCCTCGTCCGGCGAGGTCGCGACGGGGTCGAGACCATCAAGCTCCTCGACTTCGGCATCGCGAAGCTCGTGGAGCCCTCGCCCGCCGAGAAGCTCACCCATGCCGGTGCCGTCCTCGGGACGCCCACGTACATGGCGCCCGAGCAGCTCCTCGGCGAGGTGGACATCGACGAGCGGGCCGACGTCTACAGCCTCGGGGTGACGATGTTCGAGTGCCTCTCGGGAACGGTTCCCCACGTGGGCAACTACGGCCAGGTGCTCCTCAGCGCGACACGGGACGCGCCGGGCCCCTCGCTTCGTTCGAGGGCGCCGGACGTCCCCGCGCCTCTCGCCGAGGTCGTCGAACGCGCCATGGCCCGGTCTCCCGCCGACCGTTTTGCCACCGCCCGCGAGCTGGCGGCTGCCATCCGGCAGGCGCTGCCCGGCGCGACCTTGCAGACGACGCTCCGGGCCGCCGCGTCGTCCCGGACGGCGCCCGCGCCGGTCGAGCAGCGCCGCGTGCCGCGAGCGCCTTACAACACGCCCGTGCGCATCGTCGTGCGCGAGGGCGTCGTCGATGGGCGCAGCGAGGACATCTCGGAGGGAGGCCTGCTCGTCCTGACCCTCGCGTCGTGCGCGCCCGAGCAGCGCGTGTCGGTGCGGTTCGCGCTTCCCCTGGAAGGCAAGGTGACGGCGGTCGAGGCGGTCGTGCGCTGGGTGCGCATCGCGCGCGGCGTCGATCGGCAGGGGATGAACGCCATCGGGGTCGAGTTCCACGAGCTACCCGCCCCGGCGCGCGAGCTCATCGCCCGCTACGTGAGCCACATGGCGAGCGACGAGGGCGCGCGGGGGCCGGAGGGCGAGAAGGGCGAGGCGGACGAGCGGGGAGGGGTCGCGTTTCGCGCGATCACGACTCGGCACGGGGAGGGGTGACTGTCCCTACGGCGGGGCCGGGGGAGCGGTCATCGGCACGCTCGTCTGCTCGATCTTGACGTCGAGCGGACAGGGCTTCGTCAGCGGCACCCGGTGCACGAGCGCGTGCTTCAGGATGCAGATGGGCACGACCTCCGGCTGGCCGGGCGTGGCGCTGATCTCGACGCGACCTCCCGGCTGCAGGGTCGCGTGGAACTGCATCGACCCACCCGGCACCGAGGCACAACCCTCCACGAGGGAGCTCATCGCGCTCTCGGCGAGCAAGGCGCTCTGACGCCCCATGGACTGACAGCCGTTGGTCAGCACCACCGCGTTGACCAGCTGCGCCGACGGCCCCGGGGGCGGAGGCACGCTCCCCGGCGGTGGCGACGAGCCGCAGCCGGCGACGAGGGCGAGGCTGACGACGGCGACGCGCATGCCTTCGAGGCATAGCGCAGTCGCGCTCCGCACGACACTCCGCGCTCCCTCAGATGCGACGCAGCGCGATGCCGCTCCGCGGCTCCGAAGCCGCGCGGAGGGCCTCGATGGCATCCTCCGTGCTCAGCGTCCCGCCGAGCCACGCCTGCAGCGTGCTTCGGGCCCGGGCCAGGAGCGCCGCGCGCGCGTCGTGATCCTCCTGTCGGGCCTCGCAAGCGAGCACCTCGGCGATGGCGTCGACGATGTCCGTCGGCAGCGGCACGCGAGCGAGGAGCCCCGTGGGCAGCAGAGCCTGCGAGGCTCCGGAGGTCCTGGATGCAGCGGCAGATCGTGACACGTTGCGCCTCCTCGTCGGGGGAACCGGGGCCGGTCGAACTATCCGGACAAGGATAATCCAGCACGAGCGCGAGCGCCACCGCTCGCCCGCTTGCCTCAGCCAAGCGGATCCGCCATCGTGGGCGGCAACAGGATGCCCAACGATCTCGCACCGGTACGCCTCGGCGACGTGGTCGCGGGGAAGTATCGCGTCGAGCGGCAGCTCGGGGCCGGGGGCATGGGCATCGTGTTCGCGGCGACTCACGTCCAGCTGGAGCGGCCGGTGGCGCTGAAGTTCCTCCTTGCGGAGGCGGCCGCCAACCCCGACGTCGTCACGCGCTTCCAGCGCGAGGGCAAAGCGGTCGGCAAGATGCACAGCGAGCACGTGGCGCGCGTGCTCGACGTCGGCGCGCTCGAGACCGGTGAGCCGTACCTCGTCATGGAGTACCTCGACGGGGAAGACCTGGCGCGCGTCCTCGCGCGGCGGGGGCCGCTGCCCGTCATCGAGGCGGTCGACTTCCTGCTCGAGGCCTGCGAGGCCGTCGCCGAGGCCCACGCGCTCGGCATCGTCCACCGCGATCTCAAGCCGGCGAACCTCTTCCTGGCGACGCGTCCGTCGGGCACGCCGATCGTGAAGGTGCTCGACTTCGGCATCTCCAAGTCCCTCGACTCGGCGGCCGACGTGGGTCTCACGACCACCTCCAACGTGGTGGGCTCGCCTCTCTACATGTCGCCCGAACAGATGATCTCGGCGCGGTCCGTGGACGCGCGGTCCGACGTCTGGTCGCTCGGGGTCGTGCTCTACGAGCTGCTCGCGGGGAAGCCGCCTTTCCCGGCCGACTCCATCGCCGCCCTCGTCCTGGCGGTGGCTCGCGCCGAGCCGCGCTCGCTCCAGGCGGAGCGCGCCGAGGTGGCGCCCGAGCTCGCGGCCGCCGTCCTGCGCTGTCTGGCGAAGGAGCCCGAGGGCCGCTTCGCCAGCGTCGCCGAGCTCGCGGCCGCCATCGCGCCCTTCGGCTCGTCGCGCGCGGCGGACGCCGTCGCTCGCATCACGCACCTGCTGCGCTCCTCGCCGCCGCCGCGCGTCGACGCGGGGCCGCCCACCCCCGAGTATGCGCCGACGGTGCACGCCGAGACCCCGTCGAACTGGACGCCGCGGGCTCGTCTGCTGCGGACCAGGGCGACGACGCGCGCGCTCTTCGGCGGGATCGCGGCGCTCCTGGTGGCGGGCGGCGCGGCCGTGCTGCTGTCGCCGTCGGGGCGCGCGCCGGTACGCGCGATGGTCGACGCGCCCGCGCCGCCGGTCGCGGAATCCCCACCGTCGGCACCGCCGGCGGGCGTCGCCGCTGCCGCGCCCCCGGTGAGCACGTCGGCCGCCCCGTCCGCGGCCTCCGTCCCGGCGGTGACGAGCTCCGGGACGCCGGCGACGAGCGCCACGAAGCCCGCTCCGGCGCGAAGCGTGCCCGAGACACGACCCGCGCCCGAGCCGCGAACCGGCGTGCCGAAGATGGAGCTCAAGTGAGGGCAGCGGTCGCGTTCGCGATCGCGGCGGTGCTCGTCTCGGCCCCGGTGACCACGCACGAGGCACGCGCCGCGGGGCCGGCCAGGTCGCTCGCCGAGACGCTGACTGGCGACGCCAAGCGTGACAACCAGACCGGCAAGCTGCTCGCGAACGACGGGGACTACGCCGGCGCCGCGCTCAAGTTCCAGAGCGCGTACGACCAGTCGCACGACGCGCGCCTCCTCTGGAACATCGCCTTCTGCGAGAAGCAGCTGCGGCACTACGCGCGCGTCCTCGCGCTGCTGCGGCGGTACGAGGCCGAAGGCGGAGCCCTGCTCTCGGCGCGCGACCGGAAGGAAGCGCACGAGCTCGCGAGCGCCCTGCAGCCGTTCACGACGACGGTGAAGATCACCGCGAGCGAGGACGGCGCGGAGATCTTCGTCGACGACGAGCGCATCGGGCAGTCGCCGCTCGAGGCGCCCTACACGGTCGACATCGGGACCCACCGGATCCGCGTCACGAAGCCGGGTTATCTCGAGTCCACCGTGACCGTCCCGGTGGGCGGGGGCGTCGATCTGCCCATCGCGCTCTCCCTGAAGAAGGAGGTCCACGAGGGGACGATCGCGGTGCATGCGCCGGCCGGCGCGACCATCGCCATCGACGATGAGGTGGTCGGCGCGGGGGCCGTCGAGCGTGTCGTCCCGAGCGGTGGTCACCAGCTCCGCGTGCAGGCGGTCGGTATGCGCCCGTATCAGTCCGAGATCGTCGTCCGGGACAACGAGACGCGCAGCATCGACCTCACGCTCGAGCGGGAGTCGGACGCGGAGCTTCCGCGCGTCCAGGTCGCGGTGGGCTGTGTCGACGCCACGCCGCGCACCGCGCCCGAGGGGCTCGCCGTGTACCTCGACGGGGCGACGGTGGCGGCCCCGCCGATCGAAGTGCGCACGCGCTGGGACCCCGTGCGGAGGCGCGACGTGGTCGCGTGGGTCTCTTATCCAGCGACGGTGGGGATCCACCAGGCGGAGGTTCGCGTGGCCGGGTGTGTCCCCGCGCGCGTGACGGTGAGTGTCCGGGACGCACGCGGAACGAGCATCGTGGGGGCGCTCGCGCCGGTGCCGGAGACGCTCTCCGAGGGAACCGCCGGGAGCACCGACGACTGGAGGATCGGCCTCGGAACGTGGGCCGGGGCGCTCATCCAGGACGACCTCTACGGCGACATCTTCGGCGGCTCGACGGTAGGCGTGACGACGCGACCGCGCGACACCGCGGTCGCGGCGGTGGGCCCCGTCGTCGAGGGCGGATGGGTGTACCGGTGGGCCACCGTGCTCGCGCGCGCCGGCGTCGCGTGGGGCAGCACGACCGGGTCGACCTCCGGCATCGCGACGCCGAGCAACGTGCCGGCTTTCGGCGCGGTCTCCACCGCGGCCGGTCTCGCGGACTACCGCTTCGGCCTGCGTGCCGGCCCGCGATTGCCGCTGCGCGCGGTCGCGCTCTCCGGTGGGATCTCCGGCGCCTACGGCATCGAGCGCGTGACGGCCTCCGAGTGGGGCACCTCGGCGACCCACAGTGGGCTGCGCGCGGGCTTCTGGGCGGCGGTCGACGGAAAGCCCTGGTGCGACTGGACCGCGAGCGTGGTCTTCGAGGACGATCTCGCCTCGAACATGGGCATGCGAACGATCGGCGGGGTGGCGCTCGTCGGATTCGAGCCGAACGCGCGATGCCGCGGGGAACGAACGACCCGGTACCAGCTCGAGGAGCGGTCCCCGTGAGGCCGGGCGTGGTGCCGCTCGCGCTCGCCCTGATGGCCTGCAAGACCGACGTGTCGGACCCCACCGGCTTCGGAACGCAAGGCCAGGTCGTCACCGGAGCGCCCGCGGGCGTGGTGGGGATCGCGGCCGGTTACGAGGGCGTCCTCTGGACGAACGGCGCCTCGATCGAATACTGCCCGCGCCAGGGCTGCGCGGCGTGGACCAGCGTGTACACCACGTCGGGCGGGATCGCGCGAATGGTGGCGGACGACGCCAACGTCTACTGGACGGAGGTCTTCGACGTCACGACGGACGCGGGGAGCACGCCGGAAGCCACCGTGTGGTGGTGCCCGCAAACCGGGTGCACCCCGGACCAGGGCGCCATCTACGTCGCGGAGCCCGGAACAATCGCCGACCCGACGAACACTCCGCCCGACTACGGCTTTCTGGCGCTCGACGGCGGGAATCTCTACTGGAGTGTCGTCCGGTCGTCGGTTCTCTTCCTGGAGACGTGTCAGGTCCCCGGCTGCTCGGGCTACGCGTCCTACAGCGTGGATCCCAGCGTGGCTCCCGGGCTGCTGCCGCGCCTCGTGCACGACGGCGTGCTCTACGCGACGCAGAAGTCGGGGAACGGGATCTCGGCGCTCGTCTCGTGCCCGGCCTCGGCGCCGGCCGGAGGCGGGGCCATCGTGTGCTCCGCGCCGACGACCGTGGCCGGCGGGATCTTCGACGTGCACGCGGCCGTCATCGACGGCGCCACCTTGTACTTCGATGCCTACGTCGCGGACACGGAGCAGGAGTCCGTCTATTCCTGTCCCCTGCCGTGCACCACACCCACGCCGCTCTTTCCCAGCATCTGGCCCGGGTTCGCGGTGCAGGGCGGCAACCTCTTCACCGCCGCGCGGTCGCCGTCGGGGACGACCGGGTTTGCCAATTGCGTCGTTTCGTCCTGCTCGCCGTCCGGCCCGCAGCTCCTCGACCTGCCCTTCGACTTCGTCCAGTTCGATCAGCTCGTCCCCGCGCCCAGCATCGTGCCCGACGCGCACGGCGCCGGCGCATACGCATATGCCCTCTACGACATCCCGAACGACGGCGTCGGCCTGACGCCGGGGATTTCGGCCATCGTCTACCTGCCGAATCCCACGCCGTGAGTATGCTTGCGCCCGGAAGAGAGGAGCTACCTTGGCCGTGCGACGAATCGTGTTCGGTGCCTGCGCCCTCGCCATCGCCGCATGCAGCAGCTCGTCGAAGGGATCCGGCGTCGCGGTGACCGTGATGGGCACCATCGACGGCCACGCCGTCGCCACGACGGACGCCGTGGGTGTGCTCCAGACGCTGACCCCAGACGGGGTCACGACGACCTACGCCGGGGTCGACATCACCAACATCGCGGGGACGTGCGCCATCGCGATGCACGGTGGCGATCCGGCGAACCAGGCGGTGCTCACCGTCGCGGTCGGCGTGCAGGGCTCGACGGTCCCGCCCGGGCAGTACACCATTTCGCCGTCGAACCCGGACGTGGGCGTCCAGTACGACACCAGCAACGCGAGCTGCGAGGGGACGTTTCAGAACGCGACGAGCGGGACGATCGGCATCACCGCGGCGGGTGAAGGCGTCATCGAAGGAAGCTTCGACGTGACCTTTCCGACCGGCGAGACGCTGACGGGGACGTTCTCGGTGCCGATCTGCGATTTCGACCCGGACGCACAGCCCGACGCCGCGCCCGAGTGCGGCTCGTAGGCGTAAAGCCCCGAGCCACGTCAGAACCGCGCCTCGAGGCCGCGCCACGACGCCGCGACCGGGGCCGAATGGTGCCCGCTCGAGAGCAGCACCAGCCCGAGCACGGCGCCGGCCGCCGCCACACCGAAGCCCGCCGCGAGGCCGATGGTGTAGCTTCGCTGCTTGCTCTCCCAGTCGTTCGCGGTGGGCGCATCGCATGCGCCGGCCGCGCCGCACGCCGCGTCGCCGTCGTTCTTGGCCTTCACCCAGAGGACCGCGAAGACGCCGCCGGCCACGACTCCCGCTGCGGCGACGCCGAACGAGGCCCACGCCGACGAGGGTACGCCGTTCGATTCGGGCGCCGCCGCAGGGGCGGGGGTTGCTGCCACCGGGGGCGGTGACGGAGCCGGAGTTGCGACTGGCGGCGGTGCGGGGGCGACGACCGCTGGCCTCTCCATGGTCACGCGCACGACGCGGTCCTTCTCCGCGATGCGCACCACGACCAACTTCTCGACGGCCGCGAAGCCGTCGGCCTCGAAGAGGAGGTGGTGCTCCCCCGGGTCGATCGGGACGGCATTGCCGCCGAGCCGATCGAGCAGGCGCTTGCCGTCCATCGTGACGCGAACCGCGCCGAGGTCCCCGCCGCCGGCGTCCTGCGCTCCGAAGACGACCGTGGGCTGCACGCGCGTCAGCTCCTCGAGGCGCGACGCACAATCGGCGCGAACCGCTGCCGGGCAGCTCGTCGCGATGCACGTCGCGAGCTGGACGCGCGCGTCGATGAGCTTTCCACCGCGCTGGAGATCCTGCGCGGATTCGTTCGCCGCGACGCACTCCTGCTTGGAGGGATCCGCGGCCAGGGCGACGCGGGTGCACAGGGCACCGGCGACGAGCAGCGCGACGGACGATCGTCTCAGAGACATTCGAGCTTCCAGTTCCTTTTCCCCGTCACCGGGTCCACGACGTAGGGCGGTGTGCAGTTGCGCCGATCCGCGGCCGGTTTGGCGCCGGCACCCCGAGCGGCCGGTGTCGTTTTCGCGCCGGACGCCGCCGCGGAGACGGATGCCGAAGGAGCCGTCGCCGCCGCGATGGTCGGCACCGCAATCGGCACCGGCGCGACCGCGGGCGCCGTCGCCGGCTCGGAGGGCGCTGCGGGCGGGGTGGCTCCGGCCGTCGGGAGACTCGGCGCCGTGGTCGCGCTGCTCGCCGTGGCCGGCGACGGGAGCGTCTCGCGTCCGACCGAGAGCCACGCGACGCCGGACACGAAGAGGACTCCGCCCACGGCGAGACCGATCGCGCGGGGCCCGCGTAACCACGGCGCGGCCGGCGGCCGAGGCACGCCGCTCGACACGGGGCCGGCCGTCGTCGCCCGCGCCGCCGAGGCGGGGCGCTCGGCCGATCCCGTGGCCAGCGTGTCCATCAAGCCGATGTCGGAGTGACTGCCCGGTTCGCTGCCCACCGAGCGGAGCGTCACGCGCACCGAGCTCGCCGGGACGATTGGCCGTGGCGCGGACGAGATGGGCGCGGCGTGTCGCTGTTCGTAGGCGTTGCGGACGGCCTCGCGCATCGCGGCGGCGTCCGGCCATCGCCTGGCGCGGTCGAACGCGAGCGCCCGATCGACGAGACGCGCGACCGGGGCCGAGACGTGGGGAGCCACGGACGCCAGCGGAGGCGCCTCGTTCGTCATCGCGCTCAGCAGCTCCTCGTTGGCCGTGCGCCCGGTGTGGACGAGCCGTCCGCTGAGCAGGCGAAAAAGCGTCGCGCCGCACCCCCACAGGTCGGTGCGGCCGTCGACCTCGTCCCAAAGCCCGCGGGCCTGCTCGGGCGCCATGTACGCGGGGGTTCCCAGCGTCGAGCCGGTGCGCGTCGCGCTCGTCTCGCTCGAGAGGGTGCGCGCGCGGGCGATGCCGAAGTCGAGCACCTTCACCTGTCCGGCCGTCGTCAGGAACACGTTCTCGGGCTTCAGATCGCGGTGCACGAGGTCCTTCGCGTGCGCGGCGGCGAGGACGTCGAGGATCGCGTCGGCGATCGTCAGCACCTCGTCCTCGTCGAGCCGGCCGTCGCACCGGTCGCAGCGATCGGCCAGCGTCTCGCCCTCGAGGAGCTCGGTCACGTGATAGACCGACCCGTCCTCCGCCGTGTCGTCGTCCAGCACGCGCACGACGCCCTCGTGCCCGACCATGTTGGCGATCTGGCCCTCGCGCATGAAGCGCTTGCGCAATCCCTCGTCGAGGGACAGCTCCCGATGCAGGATCTTCACCGCGGCGCGGGTGCCGTTCCGATGGGTCGCGGCATAGACCGCCGCCATCCCGCCCACGCCGAGGAGCGCGTCGAGGCGCCACTTGCCGCGCAGCATGCTGCCGACGCGGGTGAGCGCGCGCGCCTGCGCCGATTCGCCCTTCCCCTCGCGCTGGTCCGGATCGACGTCGCCCTCGTTTCCCATCGCCCCTCGCCGCCCTCGAAAACAGGCAGGCTGAGGCAATCGTACCGGCTCACGGCCCGCAGAGGAAGCTGGCGACGGCCGTGTAGCGCGAGTTGAAATCGGACGAGCCGAGACCGCACAGCGTGGCGGCGGCGTGCTTCGACGAGTCGGCCACCAGCGCGTCGAGACACTGCGTCGCGGCGTTCCCGAAGCCGGAACAGGCGCCGCACGTCGTGTCGGCCTCGCTCTCGCAAGCGTTGAACGCGGCGAGCGACGCGGTGCTCGTCACCAGGCACGGACCCTGGGTCGGATCGCACGCCGCAAACGAGCAGAGACGATCCGCCTGGACGGCCTCGCCGCAAGCCGCGTTGCAGGGTTCGGCGAGCGTGACGCAGGCCCCGAGATTGACCAGATCCTCCGTGCCCGACACGATCACCGCCCCGAAGTTGCTCGCGGTCGCGGGGGTCATCAGACACGCGGAGCACGTGGTGTTCGCAGACGTCCAGGGGCTGCACGTCGACGGCGTGCTCGTCGTCGAGAAGCAAGCCGTGAGCGCGTCGGCGATCTGGGTCGAGGTGCAAGCGCCGAGGTGGGGCAGGCCGGCCAGCGGCGGAACCCACCGCGGGATGTAGCTCGTCATGTCGGCCGGGAAGCACGCGGAGGCGTCGCTCGGGCACGCGGGACCTCCGCGCGAGGGCAGTGACGGCGTCGGCACCGAAACGCACGTGCCCCCTTCCTGGGTGGCGTCGCCGCCTTCGAGGAGCCCACTCTCGGGCTCGCTGCCCGCGTCGTCGCCCGCTTCGGGCGCCGCCGTGCCCCCGTCCCCGCGCGTGACGTAGCTGGAGCTGCACGCGTGCAAGGCAAGCGCGGTCACGACGATGACGAGCCCCCGACGCACCGCCGCCGAGTGTACCGCTTTCGCGACGTCGGCGGGCCACCGAACGGCCGCTTCCGCCGCGCGGGGGACTGACGGGGAGGACGCGCGTGCCGCGGTCGCCGACGCTTTTTCGCGGCCTGGCGCGCGTGCTAGGGAGGGCCCGTGAAGACGACAAACTCCTCCCCTCTCCCCATCGCTCCTCTCCTCCTCCTTCTCCTCGCTGGCTGCGGCGGCAGCGAACCGCCGCCCGCGCCCCCGCCGCCTCCTCCGCCGGTCGACACCGCCCCGCCGCCCGTGGCGTCGGCGCCTCCGACCGCGACCGTCGTGGCGCCTCCCGCGACGCCGCCCGAGCCGCCGAAGCCGACGCCCGTCCTCTCGCTGAAGGACTTCGCGACGCCCGAGTCCGTCCTCTACGACGCGAAGGCCGACGTCTACCTCGTGAGCAACGTCAATGGCGCGCCGAACGCGGCCGACGGCAACGGCTTCATCTCGCGCATCTCGCCGGACGGCAGCAAGGTCGACCTGAAGTGGATCGAGGGCGGCAAGAAGGGCGTGAAGCTCGACGCTCCGAAGGGCACCGCCATCGTGGGCGGTACGCTCTACGTGGCGGACATCACGCGCCTGCGCCTGTTCGACGCCGCGACCGGCAAGCCCAAGGGCGAGGTCCCGCTCGCCGGGGCGACGTTCGCGAACGACGTGGTCGCCGGCCCCGACGGCAAGGTCTACGTCTCCGACTCGGGCATCAAGATTGACGAGAAGGGCGTCTCCCCGACCGGCACCGACGCC
>JBEKGQ010000159.1:0-11185 GCA_050012715.1 Polyangiaceae bacterium | reverse complement strand
ATCGCTGACGACGCTCTCGGGCCCGGCGCTCAACGCACGCGCAGCGTGACGGCAGGGCTCCGGCCGCCGCCCTCGGCGCGCGCGACGAGCACGTGGTCGCCCGGCGTGAGCGGCCACCGCGCCACGTAGGGTGACCCCACGCGGACGACGCGCTGGCCGTCGACGAACAGATCCACCCGGCCCGTGCCCTCCGGCGCCTCGATGCGCACCGAGAGCTGCTGCTGCACGCTCGGCCGGCCCGGATCGAGGACGAACTCCGCGCCGTCGCCCGGCCAGCCGATGCGCAGCGGCGCGACGACGCCCGGCTCGCCGGAACCCGCGCCGCCCGGCCCCGGCGGGCAGAGCGGCGAGAACCGCTCCGGCGCGACGACGCGTCCCGCGGTCGCCGCCCAGGCGCGCGTCGCCTCGTCGTATTGCTCGAAGGTTCGCTCGACGACGTACGCCGCCGGGCACGCCGGCCCCGCACGGAGGCCGTTGCGGCGATCGACGCGCACCCTCTCGTGCATCGCGCACGGAGGCAGCGCGTCGCGCGCCTCGCGCGGCATCCACTCGCGCACCGCGTGCGGGCACGCGTGCGTCGGGCGCCCCCCCGACAGTGGGCACACGTCCACCGCGACGAGCCCGTCGTCGCGAGGAGCGCCGTCCCCGAGCCGCAGCGGCCGCGGCTCGCGTCCACGCATCGCCGCCCCCATCGCCGCGTGGAAGAGCGGCGCCGCTCCCGAGATGCCGCTCGTCCCCCGCATCGCGCTGCCGTCGAAGTTGCCGACCCACACCGCGACCGTCACCTCGCGCGTGAACCCCACCGTCCAGTTGTCGCGCGAGCCCTTCGAGGTCCCGGTCTTCGCGGCCACGTCGAACCGCAGATCCAGCGGGCTCTCCGCGCCGAACGCGGCGACCCGCGCGCGCTGGTCCGCCAGCACATCGGCGAGCTCCTCGGCCACCGCCTCCGGCATCACGCGCCGCTCCTCCGCCGGCGCCGGCTCGACGCGCCCCTCGGACGAGACGACCCCGCGCACCGCCCGCACCGGCCGCCACGTCCCGCCCCGCGCGAGCGTCGCGTACGCGTTCGCCAGATCGAGCAGCGTGACCTCCCCGTCGCCGAGCGCCACCGCCGGCCCGTACCAGTCGTCGGCCCTTTCGAGCCCGAGGCCCAGCGCGCGCAGGCGCCCGACCACCTCCGGCACCCCCACCTGCTCGGTGGCCCACACCGCGGGCACGTTGAGCGACGACCCGAGCGCGTCGCGCAGCCGCACCGGCCCGTGGAACCGCTCGTCGTAGTTCATCGGGGTGTACACCCCGTCGGGCACCGGCACCCGCAGCGGCACGTCCGGCAACAGCGTCGCCGCCGTCCAGCCGAGCCTCTCCATCCCCAGCCCGTAGACGAACGGCTTCAGCGTCGACCCCGGCTGCCGCCGCGCACGCGCCCCGTCGTTCTGGCCGCCCCGTGGATCGTCGAAGCTCGGGGACCCGACGTACGCCAGCACGTCCCCCGTGTCGTTCTCGAGCACGACCACCGCCGCCGCGCTCACGTGCCGGCTCGCCAGCGAGAGCATCTGCTCGCGCGCCGCCAGCTCCACCTCGCGCTGCAGGTCCGCCGCGACCGTCGTCTCCACCCGCTCCGCCTTCGACGCCCGCGGCGACGCGCCGACGCCCGCCGGCCACAGCTCGGGGGCGCCGTCGATCAGCGCCTGCACGAGGTGGGGGGCCCCGAAGCTCCCCTTCCCCGCCCGCGCCACCAGCGGCTCGCGCTTCGCGCGCTCGGCCGCGTCGCGCGACGTCCACCCCGCCGCCACCATGCGGTCCAGCACGCGGTCTCGTCGCCGCACCACACGCTCCGGGTGCCGGTCGATCGCATAGACCGCCGGGCCCCTGGGGATCGCGGCCAGCGTCGCCGCCTCTGCGAGCGACAGCTCCGCGGGCGGCTTGTCGAACCAGAAGCGGCTCGCCGCGTCGACGCCGCGCACCCCCGCGCCGAAAGGCGCGCGGTTCATGTACGCCTCGAGGATCTGCCGCTTCGAGAGCGACGCCTCGATCCGCAGCGCGAGCGCGGCCTCGTCGAACTTGCCGACGAGGTTCCGCCGATGCGGGCGCACGAGGCGCGCGAGCTGCATCGTGAGGGTCGACGCGCCGGACACGATGCGCGCGTGCGTCGCGTCGGACCATGCCGCCCGCGCCACCGCGAGCAGGTCGACCCCCGGGTGCTCGTAGAAGCGCTGGTCCTCCGCCGCCAGCACCGCGTGCTGCAGATCGTCGCCCATCTCGTCGAGCGGCACCGTGCGCGCGCGCGTCGCGTCGTCGGCGCGGACCTCGCGCATCGGTCGTCCGTCGCGGTCCACGAAGCGGATCGACTCCGAGCCGACCTGCGCGCGCAACTCCGCCGGCAGCTCCAGCGTCGCCGCCCGCACGACGAGCGCGAGCACCGGCGCGCCGACGAACAGCAGCACGCCCCACGCGATTCGCCGCGCCCACGCCCACGCCGCCGCGATGCGCCCGGACGAAATCACGGCGCCTTTACCTCGAGCTCCGACGCGGCGTTCCGCCCGAAGACGCCGGGGTCGTACATGCACTCGGCCTTGGTCGGCGGCACCTGGAACTTGCCCACCGTCGTGGCCCGCGCCAGGTACCGGTAGTGGTACGCCCCCGCCGGCATGTGCTCGACGAACGTGAGCACCCGGTCGTCGCGCATTTCGCGGTGGAACCAGGCCTCGCCCCACCCGCGCCCGGAGGCCCGCGCGTCGTCGTCGGTCTGCTCCTCGTCGGCCTGCTCCCCTTCCCCGCCGGACTCGCTCACGTCGAGCGAGCGCGCGGTCGTCGCGAGCGACGCGTCCACCGGCTCGAGCCCCGCCGCCATCGGGTCGTCGAGCACCACCTGCTCGCGGGGCACCGGCGTCACGAGCACCAGGTCCACCAGCACGAGGTCCCCCGCGCGCACGCTCGTGCGCGTCTCGGCCGGGAGCGTCCCGAGCGCGTCGCGCAGCCCATCGGGCGTCACGGCGCGGAGCAGCTTGCGCACGAAGAACCCGCGGTCGAGGTCGTCGTGGGGCGCGTCCCGGCGCGCGTAGCGGAGGCGCGCCTCGTAGAAGAGCGTCCCCGGGCCGTCGACCTGGAAGGCCACCGCCGGCTCCGGCTTCGCGAGCACCTTGGCCATGCTCACCGTCGCGCCCCGCTGCAGCGGGCTCTTGTCGCGGAACGGCGCGTCGAGCGCCAGCTCATCGGCCACCCAGACGCGGGCGTCGAAGCTCGGGGCCTGCTTCTCGAAGGCGCGCCGGTAGTCGTCGAGGGCGAGCAGCGACCAGGCCGCATCGTGGGTCGAAGCCCACCTGCCCCCCCGGCGCTCGCCGAGGAGCCCGCGGGCCAGGCGCGGCGCGAGCGCGTGCCGCGGATCGAGCGCGACGAGCGCCCGGAGGACGAGCGCGGTCGTGCGCGCCTCGGAGTCGAGCAGCGCCGCGTAGTCGTCGCCGAGGTTCTCGGCGACCGTCGCCGACTCCGGCGTGACGCGGAGGTGCTGCTCGAGGTCGCGCAGGAGCTCCTGCCCCTCGGCCGGGTCCATCTTGCCGACGGCGATGGCGTGCGCGAGCAGCGCCCGCGCGAAGAGCGGCATCTCCGACCGCCGGTCGTAGAGGCGGCTCGTGAAGCCCGGGTCCGGCTGCCCGATGGTCGCGAGCACGTCGACGACGAACGCGCGCCGCGCCAGGTCCACCGACCTCGCCGCCTCGAGCTTCGACAGGTTCCCGCGCAGCCACTGCACGGCGTGGTCGATCGCCGCCTGCGGCACGGGCCGTCCCTCCTTCTTCGCCGCGTCGAGCCCCCACAGCGCGTACGCCGTCACCCACGGGTCCGATTCGACCGAGTCCGGCCACCAGCCGAACCCGCCCTCCGCGCGCTGGTTCGCGAGCACCTTCGCGATGGCCACGTCCGCGAGCCCGTCGGGATCCTTCGGGAGCGCGATGCCGAACGCGGTCGCGAGGTCCCTCGCCGCGACGAGCGGCACGAGGCGGCTCGTCAGCTGCTCGGTGCACCCGTACGGGTACTCGAGGAGCTGCTCCATGCCGTCGCCCACTCCCACCAGCGCCGTCGACGACACGCGCACGTCGAGCCCGCCCACGTCGTCGCGCAGCGACCCGAGCGCCCCCAGCTTCTCGGCGCTCACGCTCGTCGTCTCCCCCTCCAGCGCCACCGTCTCCAGCGTGGCCGGCGCGTCCACGTGCTTGGTCACCTCCACCGCGTCCGACTCGCCCCCCGCCCGCGCCCGGAACGTCAACTTCGCCGGCCCCACCCGCGGCGTGGTGATGGGCCAGCGAACCTCGACGCTCTCGCCCTTCTTCACCGTGACGACGCGCTTGCTCTCGCCCCCGACGCTCACGCCCTCGGCCGACGCCGTCACCTCGACCGTGCTGTCGGCCATCCCCTTGGTCGTCACGACGACGCCCGCGTCGATCGCGTCGCCCGCGCGCAGGAACCGCGGCAGCGCCGGCCGCAGCATCAGCGGGCGGCTCGTCGTCACCTGCGCGTCGCCGTCGCCGAAGCGGTCGTCGCGCGCGACCGCGACCGCCATCACGCGGAACGTCGTCAGGTTGTCGGGCAGCTTGAACCGCACGTGCGCGCGGCCGTCCGCCCCCGTCTTCACCGCCGGCTGGAACCACGCCGTCGCGCGGAAGTCGGCCCGCATCGTCCCGCCGCCGCCGCCCTCGTCGCCCTTGTCGACCCCGAGCTGCCCGAACGACGCCCGGAAGATGCGCGCCAGGTCGGCGCGGCTCTCCATCGCGAAGACGGCGAGGCTCCGCGGCGCGGTGAACGTCGGGATCGGGTCGGGCGTCGCGTAGCCGGTGAGCATCAGGACGCCCTCGTCGACCGCCCAGAGGGTCAGCTCGCCCGCGACCGGCCTGCCGGCCACGTCGGTCACCGCCACGTCGGCCTCCACCGTGTCGCCGGGTCGGAGCTCCTTCTTCGCCGGCGTCAGCGCCACCTTCAAGCGTCGCGACTCGGGATCGATGCTCAGCGCGGCGTAGCCCGACTTGTACGCCGGCGCGCCCACGTCCGCGCCGCGCGCCGGCGCCGCCTTGGTGCGCCCGCGCACGAGGTGCACCGAGACGAACGCGTTCGGCCGCAGGTCCTCCGTGATGGGCACCTTCAGCGTCGGCGTCGCGCCGACGAGGTGCACCCGCTCCTGGCGGTAGATGCCCGAGCGCTCCACCGTCACCAGCGCGTCGGCCTCGCGGAACGGGCTCTTGACGAGCACCCGCGCGACGTCGCCTACCTCGTAGGCCTTCTTGTCCGGGACGAGCCTCACCTCGCTCGCATCGCTCGTCGCCCAGCCCGCGTCCCCGCCTTCGCCGATGACGTAGACATCGTAGCTCGCCACCGCCTCGCGGCCCTTCTCGTCCCGCGCCCGCGCGCGAACCAGATAGTACCCCGGCTCCGCCGCCGCGAGCGCGCAGCCCGCCGAGTCCGCCGTCGTCACCACGTCGCACGAGGCCAGCGTCGCGTCGACCGGCTTCGAGTCCCAGTGCCCGGCGTACTCACCAGTCGACTCGAGGACGCTCGTCCACGTGCGCCGCACGAGGTCGACGTGCACCGGCACTCCCGCGCGATGCTTGCCGGCCGGCTCCACCGCGGCCACGTCCGCCCGCACCGCGTCGCCCTTGCCCACGAACCAGTCCTTCGGCCGCCGCAGCGCGACGTAGAACGCCGCCGGGTGCACCAGACCGCTCGCCCGCCCCGCCGCCGTCTGCCGCGAGACGTCCTCCACCTCGGCCTCGAGCGTCACCACCTCCGTGCCGTGCTGTCCTTCGAGGGCCAGCGGCACCTTCGCCGCGAAGACGCCGTGCGCGTCGAGGGCCCCCTCCCCGCTCTGGAGCTTCCCGGCGCGCGGGGCCCGGCTCTCGAGCTCCGCCTCGTACGCGTCGTCGCTCACGACGAAGCCGTCGGCCCCCGGCGGCGTGAACCACGTCCGCGCCCGCGTCACGTTCCACCGCACCTTCGCCCCCGCCATCGGCGCGCCGAAGAGGTAATCCCCGTGCACGTCGAAGGAGCCCTCGACGCCCCGCAGCCACGATGGCGCCCCCGCGTCGACGCCCACCTTGAACTCCGACGCCTTGTACGCCGCGAGCTGCACCGTGACGCCGGCGGCCTCCCCCTTCTCGCCCTCCAGCTTCGCCTCGAGGCGCGCCTCGCCGAGGTGCGCCGTCGCCGGCAGCGGGACGTGCACCGCGGCGACGCCGAACTCGTCGAGCGTCGCCTTGCCCCCGAAGAGCGTCTCACCCTGCGCGTCGGTCGCCCCGATCGTCACCGCGCGCGCGCCCGGTGTCTCGGTTCCCTTCGGACGCGGCAGGCGGAAGATCGCCTCCAGCTCCACCGTCTCGCCGGGCCGGTAGACGCCGCGATCCGTGAAGAGCATGCCCTGCGGCTGGAGGCCCCCCGACGCGTCGACCCACACCCCGTCGCTCCCGGACCGGAAGACGTCGCCCACCCGCTTCCACGTCCAGTCGTCGCCGAGTCGCGCGTAGACGAGGTGCTGCTCGTCCATCGTCCCCTCGTCGTTGGCCGGCAGGTACCGGTCCGCCGGGATCGCGGCGAGGCCGTCGGCGTCAGTGCGGGTCTCGAACACCGTGTCCGCCCGGCCCGCGATCGACACCGTCGCCCCCGGCACCGGTTGCCCATCGGACAGGCGCGTCACCCACACGAGGCTCCCGAAGCGACTCATCTTCGCCGTGATGCCGAGGTCCGTCACGCTCGCGACGCGAGAGTCGCTCGCCGTCGCCAGGAAGAACGCGCCGCGGCCGCCCGTCGCCGCCAGCAGCGGCGCGATGGGCACCATCTTCGCCGTCGCCACGTTGCGCCCGCCCCCCGGAGACACGTGCTCCACGTGCATGCCCGGCCACGCCGACACGCGCGCGAAGAGGTGCTCCGGCTTCTCGGAGCCTTCGTGGGGCGCGACGAGATCGGCCACCTCGCGCGGATCGAGCGGCCCGCTCGCCAGCGCATACGACGCGGTGTTCACGGACGTCACCGGCACCGCGCGCCCCGCGATGGTCGCCGCCTCGAGCACCGTGCCGTTCAGCCCGAGGACGACCGATGGCTCGAGGTCGTCCACCGTGACCGGGATGTCGGCGTCCCGTGCCAGCGTCTGGCCGTGCTCGTCGCGCATTCCCGCGGTGACGGTCACGCGGTACGAGGTCCCCGCCCGCAGCGTCGCGGGCACGGTGAAGTCCGAGGCCTTCTCGTCGTCCCGCGTCTTCGACCACTGCACCGGGACCGGCGGCGTGATGCGCACATGCGCCCGCACCTCGGAGTACGCCACCCGATTCGAGAGCTCCACGCTGACCGCGGTGCCGGCGCGGCAGCGGTTCGGGCGCTGATCCCAGCAGTAGATCCGCGCGACGGTGAGCGGCCCGTACGTGGCCATGTCGAAGTGGTGCGCCTCGTTCATGGGCAGGGGCCCTTCGGCGCCGCGCAGCGACGGGTCGAACACGAGGCTCACCGGCGTCGCCAGGGGCAGCGGCGCCGCCGGCACGATCTTCACGAGCTTGCCGTTCTTCGGATCCGGTCGCGACGCGTGGAAGGCGACGCGGTGGGCCGCCTTGCCCTCGCCCAGCATCAGCGACGCCGCTCGCTCCACCTCGCGGGGCTCGACGGCCTGGTTGAACCGCGCCGCGAACGTCGACCCGGGGACGAGCGCGTCGGTCGCCACCTCGGGCGTCACGTCGAGCCGCTCGACGTGGGGGCGCGGGGTCGAGAAGGACGCCTCGTAGGGCGCGGCCAGGGCTTCGCCCGAGAGCGACCGCGTCCCCGCCGGCACCGTGACGACGTACTCGGTCGCGTCGGGCAGGCGCGACTCGGGAGCGAAGACGAGCGCGCTCGTCCCCAGCCAGCGCCAGCCCCCGCGCGGGCTCGTCGTCGTCCCGCGGACCACGAGGGTGGCCGGCGGCGCGCTCTCGGTACCCACCGCCTCCAGGGCCCGCATCGGCCGGTTGAACACCACCGTGACCTCGCTCGGGTCGCGTGTCTCCCCCTGCGGGGCGGCGAAGACCACGCCGAAGGCGCCCGAGAACGGCGGCGGGGGCGGCGTCCCCCCGAGCTCGAGCGTGTGCCCGGGAGGCACGTTCGGGGCGTGCTGGCCCGGCAAGCAGGCGACGAGGAGGACGAGCGCGGCGAGGAGTACGGCGGGAATCGAGGGTCGGCGCATGGCTGGGGTAGGGCTCGGACGTGCGTGTCGACGACGTGCCGAGACGACCACGAAACGCCGGCCGAGAGTGGTTCTCTTCCGCGAATTCCTTGCCGTTCTTGCGCGAGCGCCCCGCGGAGGCTAGATGAGCGCGCCCCCGATGAGCAGCGCCCGCCGCCCCTACGAGCTTCGCAACGTCGCCATCGTCGCGCACGTCGACCACGGCAAGACTACGCTGGTCGACCACATGCTTCGCCAGGCGGGGACGTTCCGCGCCAACGAGGTGCTCGTCGAGTGCGTCATGGACTCGAACGACCTCGAGCGCGAGCGCGGCATCACGATCCTCGCCAAGAACACGAGCGTCCGCTGGCGCGGGGCCGACGGAACCGTCAGCAAGATCAACGTCATCGACACCCCGGGCCACTCCGACTTCGGCGGCGAGGTCGAGCGCACGCTGCTCATGGCCGACGGCGCGCTCCTCCTCGTCGACGCCGCCGAGGGCCCGCTCCCGCAGACGCGGTTCGTCCTCCGCAAGTGCATCGAGCTCGGGTTTCCCGTCATCGTCGTCATCAACAAGCTCGATCGCTCCGACGCCCGCCCCGACGAGGTGCACGAGGAGGTGTTCGACCTCTTCTGCGACCTCGACGCGACCGACGCCCAGCAGGACTTCCCGCTCGTCTACGCCATCGGCCGGCAGGGCATCGCCAAGCTGAAGCTCGAGGACACGTCGACCAACCTCGGCCCGCTCTTCGAGACCATCCTCCAGAAGATCCCCGTCGCCCCGGGCGATCCCGACGCGCCGCTGCAGATCCTCGTCAGCAACGTCGACCACGACGACTACATCGGGCGCCTCGCCATCGGGCGCATCGTCTCCGGCACGGTGACCGCGAACCAGCCGGTCGGCGTCATCAAGGACGGGCGGACGCTCAAGAGCGCGGTGAAGGTCCTCTCGACGTTCGAGGGGCTGAAGCGCATGAACGCGACCGAGGCCTCGGCGGGCGAGATCATCGCCATCGCCGGCATCGACGACGTCGACGTGGGCGACACGATCACCGACACCGCGCCGGGCTGGGAGACGCGCGCGCTCGGGCGCATCCACGTCGAGCAGCCGACGATCAAGATGCGCGTGGGCGTGAACACGTCGCCCTTCGCCGGCAAGAGCAAGATGACGAAGTTTCTCACCAGCCGGCACCTCCGCGAGCGGCTGATGCGGGAGACGAAGAAGAACCTCGCCATCCGCGTCGAGGAGACCGACTCGCCGGACACCTTCACCGTGCTCGGCCGCGGCGAGCTGCAGCTCGCGATCCTGGTCGAGACGATGCGGCGCGAGGGCTACGAGCTCCAGCTCGGCAACCCCGAGGTGGTGACGCAGGAGGTCGACGGCGTGATGTGCGAGCCGATGGAGCTCCTCGTCGTCGACGTGCCCGAGCAGTTCATCGGGGTGGTGACCGAGCGCCTCGGGGAGCGCCGCGGCCGCATGGTGAAGATGGCCAACCCGGGCTTCGGCCGCGCCCGCCTCGAGTACCGGGTGCCGAGCCGCGGGATGATCGGCTTCCGCGGGGAGATCCTGACCGCGACCCGGGGCACGGCGCTGCTCAACTCGATGTTCGACGGCTGGGAGCCGTGGGGCGGCGCGATGGCCAAGCGCGCGACGGGTGCGATCGTGTCGGACCGGCAGGGCGTCGCGACGCCTTACGCGCTGCACCACCTGCAGGCCCGCGGGAGCTTCTTCATCTCACCGGGCGCCGACGTCTACGAGGGGATGATCGTGGGCGAGCACAACCGCCCGAACGACACCGACGTCAACGCCATCAAGGAGAAGAAGCTCACGAACGTCCGCAACCACGGCAAGGACGACAACGTGATGCTCGCCCCGGCGCGCACGCTGAACATCGAGACCGCCATGGAGTGGATCGACGCCGACGAGCTCGTCGAGGTGACGCCGGAGGCCATCCGCGTGCGAAAGCAGATCCTCGCGATCAACCTGCGCCCGCGCCGCAGCGAAGCCATCGAAGACGCGCAGAGCGTGTAGTCACGGCGCGCCGAGCTCCTGGCGCACGCGGTCTTCGAGGGTGTCGTCCTCGTCGAGCTCGCGGCCGTCGACGTAGAACGTCGGCGTGCCCTTGAGGTTCAGGTCGTCGCCGAGCTGGCGATCGGCGGCGACGCGCTGGGCGACCGCGGGGGAGGCCATGGCCGCGCGCCACCGGGGCAGGTCGAGCTTCAGCGCGCGCGCCGCCGCCTCCAGGTCGCGCGCCTCGAGGTGCTCCTGGCCCTCGAAAAGGAGGTGCGCCATCTCCCAGAACTTGCCCTGCGCGTCGGCCGCGAAGGCGGCGCGCGCGGCCGGCTCGGCGTGGGGGTGGCTCTTCAGGGGGAAGGCCTTGTAGACGAGGCGGACCTTGCCGGGGTGCGCGGCGACGACGTCGTTGGCCATCGCGGCGCCGATGCGACAGTGAGGGCACTCGAGGTCGACGAACTCGACGATCGTGACCGGCGCGTCGGAGGCGCCCTTCGCGGGCGAGCCTTCGAGCGGGAGGGTCTTCACGCCGGCGGGGTCGAAGTGGGCGAGGTAGCGCGTGCGAAGCTGCTCGGGGGCGAGGCCCTCGTGGACGGCGTGGGCGAGCCAGGTCGCCGCCGGCACGCAGGCGGGGCAGGCGCGGTGCTCCGCGACGCACTGGCCGACCGGAACCGCGACCGACGGGCACGGCGAGAGCATCTCCCGGACGAGGGTGGCCCACTGGGCGCGCTCGCGGGCGTCGAGGGCGCGCGTGTCGACGCCGGGGAGCTCCGGCGCTGGCTCCGAGGCGGGAGCCGCGAGGGTGACCGGCGCCGGGGTAGGCGGGGGCGGCACGGCGGGCGGGAGCGTGACCGTGGGCGGCGGGGCGGGCGGCGGCGGCTCCGCGGCGCACGACGCGGAGAGGACCGCGAGCGAGGCCACCAACGGGACGAGCGCGACGGATCGCGTGGGCATCGGCGTGGCGGGAGTATGGCGCGTTGCTGCGCTATCCTGAAGGCGCTCGATGC
>JBEKGQ010000158.1:0-11215 GCA_050012715.1 Polyangiaceae bacterium | reverse complement strand
GACGGGGACAAGGCGCCGATCATCCGAGGCGCGGCGCTCCCGGCGCTGAACGGCGACGCGAAGTGGGAGGAGTCGATCGGCAAGCTGATCGACGCCCTCGACAGCTACATCCCCGACCCGGTGCGCGACATCGACAAGCCGTTCCTGATGGCGATCGAGGACGTGTTCTCGATCAAGGGCCGCGGAACGGTGGTGACGGGCCGAGTGGAGCGCGGGATCGTGAAGGTGGGCGAAGAGGTCGAGATCGTCGGCTTCCGCGACACGAGGAAGACGGTCGTAACGGGCGTGGAGATGTTCCGAAAGCTGCTCGATCAGGGTCAGGCGGGCGACAACATCGGCGTGCTCTTGCGCGGCATCGAGAAGGACGACGTTGAGCGTGGGCAGATCCTGGCCAAGCCGGGTTCGGTGACGCCGCACACGAAGTACCAGGGCGAGGTGTACGTCCTGAAGAAGGAGGAGGGCGGCCGGCACACGCCGTTCTTCACGAACTATCGCCCGCAGTTTTACATGCGGACGACGGACGTGACGGGCACGTGCGAGCTTCCCGAGGGCACGAAGATGGTGATGCCGGGCGACAACGTCACGATGACGATCTCGCTCATCACCCCCGTCGGTCTCGAGGAGCAGATGCGCTTCGCCATCCGCGAGGGCGGCCGCACGGTCGGCGCGGGCATCGTCACGAAAGTCATCGAGTAACCAGGAGCCCCCCCCGGAGTCATCGGGACAAAGGCCGTGAAACGGATCAAAGGATTGAGCTGATGGCAAACACGACCAAGATTCGAATCCGCCTCAAGGCGTTCGATCACCAGCTGCTCGACAAGTCGGCCAACGACATCGTCGAGACGGCGAAGCGCACCGGCGCGCGCGTGGCGGGGCCCATCCCGCTGCCGACCCACATCGTGCGGTACACGGTCCTCCGTGGCCCGCACGTCGACAAGAAGTCGCGCGAGCAGTTCGAGATCCGTACCCACAAGCGGCTCCTCGACATCCTCGACCCGACCCAGCAGACGCTGGACGCCCTGATGAAACTGGACCTCTCGGCCGGCGTCGACGTCGAGATCAAGAGCTAGCTGGAGGCGCACATGACAACGTTCGACGTCTTCAACATGAAACGCGAGAAGGTCGGCTCGATCGACCTCGCCGACGAAGTGTTCGGCACCGAGGTGCGCGAGCACCTCTTCTACGAGGTCGTGAAGGCGCAGCTCGCGTCCAAGCGGCAGGGCACCCAGTGCGCCAAGAACCGCTCGGCGGTCAGCGGCAGCACGAAGAAGCTCTACAAGCAGAAGGGCACCGGCCAGGCGCGCCACGGCTCGATCCGGGCCCCCATCTACGTCGGCGGCGGCAAGGCGCACCCGCCGCGCCCCCGCGACTGGAGCTACGAGCCCCCGCGCCGCGTGCGCGCGCTCGCGCTCACCGCGGCCCTGTCGAAGTTCGGCAAGGAGGGGCGGCTCCTCGTCGTCGACCGGTTCGAGCTCGGCGAGGTGAAGACGAAGAAGCTCGTGGAGGCGCTCGACACGCTGAAGGCGGAGCACAAGGTGCTCGTCGTCGACGGGGCGCACAACGAGAACCTCAAGCTCTCGATCCGCAACTGCAAGGAGCACCAGTTCCTGCCGCCGGAGGGGCTCAACGTGTACGACCTCCTCCGGCACCACACGCTCATCCTCTCCAAGGAGGCCGCCAAGGCCCTCGAGGCCCGCTGCCTCAAGCAGGCCTCTTCCCGCAGCGATCGCGCAGCGGAGGTGACGAAATGACCCCCGAGCAAATCATCCGCAGGCCGATCATCCTCACCGAGAAGGCGAACGTGCTGCGCGAGCAGCACAACCAGGTCGTCTTCGAGGTCGCGCGCACCGCGAACAAGGTGGAGATCCGGGAGGCCGTTCAGAAGCTCTTCAACGTGAAGGTCACCGACGTGAACACGATGATCTTCCGCGGCAAGGACCGGCGCATGGGGCGCGGTTACGCCAAGACGCAGAACTGGAAGAAGGCGGTGGTGACCCTCAAAGAGGGTGACGCCATCGACTTCTTCGCCGATGCGGCCGAAGGGACCTAGTCATGGGCGTCAAGAACTTCAAGCCGACGTCACCGGCGCGGCGTTACTACTCGGTCTCGGACTTCAAGGAGCTCTCCAAGAACGTCGAGCCCCTCAAGAAGCTCACCGAGCACCAGACGAGCACCGGCGGGCGCAACCACTACGGGCGCATCACCTCGCGCTTCCGCGGGGGGGGACACAAGCAGCGCTACCGCATCCTCGACTGGAAGCGGAACAAGATCGGCGTGCCCGCCGTCGTCGCGACCATCGAGTACGACCCCAACCGCACCGCGCGCATCGCGCTCCTCCACTACGTCGACGGCGACAAGAGCTACATCCTCGCCCCCGACGGCATGAAGGTGGGCGACAAGATCGTCTCGAGCCGCAACGCCGACATCAAGCCCGGCAACTCGATGACGCTCCGCTACATCCCCCTCGGCACGATGATCCACAACATCGAGCTGAAGAAGGGCAAGGGCGGCCAGCTCGTCCGCTCGGCCGGCTCGGCCGCGGCGCTCATGGCGAAGGACGGCGACTACGCCCAGGTCCGCCTGCCCTCGGGCGAGGTTCGCCAGATCCACCTCGAGTGCCACGCCACGATCGGCCAGGTGTCGAACCCCGATCACGCGAACATCTCGATCGGCAAGGCCGGGCGCTCGCGCTGGCTGGGACGCCGCCCGCACAACCGCGGCGTCACGATGAACCCCGTCGACCACCCCATGGGCGGCGGCGAGGGACGGACTTCGGGCGGGCGTCACCCGTGCTCTCCGTGGGGGCAGCTCGCGAAGGGGCTCAAGACGCGCAACAACAAGCGGACCGACGGCATGATCATCAAGCGCCGCGGCGAGAAGGGCTGAGAGGGAGTCACCGATGGCACGTTCTGTAAAGAAGGGCCCGTTCGTCGACGGTCACCTCTCCGAGAAGATCGCCGCGGCTCAGGCCGCGCAGAGCAAGAAGGTCATCAAGACCTGGTCACGCCGCAGCACGATCACCCCCGACGCGGTCGGGCTGACGTTCGCGGTTCACAACGGTCGCAAGTTCGTTCCGGTCTTCGTGACGGAGAACATGGTCGGGCACAAGCTGGGGGAGTTTGCCCCGACCCGCACCTTCCACGGCCACTCGGGCGACAAGAAGGGCAAGGTCGCCGGTGGGGCCGGAGCTGCTCCTGCCGCCGCCCCGGCCAAGGCCGCCGCCGCACCCGCCAAGAAGTAGGCCAATCGCAGCGCTTTTTGGCGCTTTTCACTTGCGAAACCCAGTTTCGCGCGTAAAGTACGCCTCCCCGCGCGCCCGAGTACCGGGCGCAGGGGACGACACTCTCGAACGATTTGGGCGTCCGTAACGGCCCGCGCAACCGAGCAATGGCTCGATGCCCGTGGGTACGACGGTCGCCACGAGGCTCCGACCATGGTCAGCAAGGCAATCGCCCGGTTCACGCGGATCAGCCCGCGCAAAGCCCGCGTCATCGTGAACCTCGTCCGCGGCCGTCAGGCGGGCGAGGCGCTGCAGCTGCTCGAGTTCACGCAGAAGTCCGCCGCGCCGATCGTCAAGAAGCTCATCGAGAGCGCCGTCGCCAACGCGAAGACGCAGAGCCCCGGCGTCGACGTCGACACCTTGTTCGTCGAGACGGCGTTCGTCGACAAGGCCCCCAACAAGCACATGCGCCGCTGGCGGCCTCGCGCGATGGGCCGCGCGACCCGTGTCCAGAAGGGCCTCAGTCACATCACCATCATCCTCGGCGAGCGATAGAGAACAACATGGGCCAGAAAGTCCACCCGTACGGCTTCCGCCTCGGCGTCATCAAGACGTGGAACTCGAAGTGGTTCGAGGACAAGAGCTACGCCAAGTGGCTCCACGAGGACATCCGCATCAAGCGGGCCGTCAAGGATTACCTGCAGAACGCGGGCATCGCCGGCGTCGAGATCGAGCGCGCGGCCAACAAGTGCAAGGTCATCGTCTTCACGGCGCGGCCCGGCATGGTCATCGGCAAGGGCGGCAAGGGCATCGAGACGCTCAAGGTCGGTAACCTGAAGACCGCCGCCAAGGGCGAGACGCTCTTCCCCGGCGTCCAGTCGTTCACCGAGAACGAGGTGTTCATCGACGTGCAGGAGGTGCGCAAGGCCGAGACGGCGGCGCAGCTCGTGGCCGAGAACATCGCGACCCAGCTCGAGCGTCGCGTGGCCTTCCGCCGCGCGATGAAGAAGGCGCTGCAGACGGCGATGAAGTTCGGCGCCAAGGGTATCCGCGTGCGGTGCTCGGGTCGCCTCGGCGGCAGCGAGATGAGCCGCGTCGAGACGTACCGTGAGGGGCGGGTGCCGCTCCACACGCTGCGCGCCGACATCGAGTTCGGCATGGCCGAGGCCCGCACCAAGTACGGGATCATCGGCGTCAAGGTCTGGGTCTTCAAGGGCGAGGTGCTCCAGCGCCGCAACCGCCGCCCGCAGCTGGCAGGAGCGTGAGCCGTGCTTTCCCCCAAGCGCACCAAGTTTCGCAAGGCCCAGAAGGGCAATAACCGCGGCACCGCGCGCCGCGGGTGCGACGTATCGTTCGGCGACTTCGCCATGCAGGCGGTCGAGCCGGGCCGCGTGACGTCGCGCCAGATCGAAGCCGCGCGCATGGCGATCACCCGCCACGTGAAGCGCGCGGGCAAGCTCTGGATCCGCATCTTCCCGGACCGCCCGGTCACCAAGAAGCCCCTCGAGGTCCGCATGGGTGGCGGCAAGGGCGGCGTCGAGGAGTGGGCGGCGCTCGTCCAGCCGGGCCGCGTGATGTACGAGCTCCAGGGCGTCGACGAGAAGACGGCGCGCGAGGCCTTCCGCCTCGCCGGGCACAAGCTCCCCGTCGCGTTCAAGTTCCTCACCCGGGGAGACATCGCCTGATGAACATCCAACACGAGCTTGCGAGTGTTTTGTCTGTGCCAGGCTCCGGAAGGAGGCTGGCATGAAAGCCGCCGACCTGCGCGAGAAGAGCGTGGACGATCTGCGCGAGCTCCAGAAGACGCTCGCGCGCGACGTCTTCCAGAACCGCCTGAAGAACTTCACCAACCGTCTCGACGACACCAGCATGATGCGGAAGACGAAGCGCGATCACGCGCGCGTCGTCACCCTGCTCCGCGAGCGCGAGATGGGCGTCGTTCGCGCGCCCCGCGCCGAGGCCTCCACGACCGAGGCGGTCGAGGCGAAGCCCGCGAAGAAGAAGGCGGCGCCCAAGGCCGAGGTCAAGTCGGCCGCCGCCGAGGCGAAGGCAGAGAAGCCGGCCGCGAAGAAGAAGGCCGCCAAGACGACCAAGAAGGACGAGGCGAAGTAGCCATGACCGACAACGTCCAGCAGCATCCCCAACCGGGGCAGCACGAGGTAGCGCACAGCTTCCGCCGCAAGATGATCGGGCGCGTCATCAGCGCCAAGATGCAGAAGACGGTCGTCGTCGAGGTGGTCACCCACCGCCGCGATCCTCTCTACGGCAAGTACGTCCGCTCGCGCTCGCGCTACAAGGCGCACGACGAGAAGGGCCAGTTCAAGGCCGGCGACGAGGTCGAGATCCAGGAGCACCGCCCCATCAGCCGCGACAAGCGCTTCATCGTGACGCGCCTCGTGAAGAAGTTCGTGGAGGAGTGACGCCATGATCCAGATGCGGACGATCCTGGAGGTGGCGGACAACTCCGGCGCGAAGCGGGTGCAGTGCCTCAAGGTGCTCGGCGGCTCGCGCCGCCGGTACGCCGCGGTGGGCGACGTCATCGTCGTCTCCGTGAAGGAAGCCCTCCCGGGGGCGAAGGTGAAGAAGGGCGAGGTCGCGCAGGCGGTCGTCGTCCGGACGCGCCACCAGATGTCGCGCGCCGACGGCAGCTACATCCGGTTCGACGAGAACAGCGCGGTGCTCATCAACAAGGAGCGCGAGCCCATCGGTACGCGCATCTTCGGGCCGGTCGCCCGCGAGCTGCGCGCCAAGAGGTTCATGAAGATCATCTCGCTCGCGCCGGAGGTGCTGTGATGGCCGCGCGTATTCGAAAGGGTGACACCGTCGTCGTCATCAGCGGCAAGGACAAGGGCAAGACGGGCAAGATCCAGCGCGTGCTCCGCGAGGAGGACCGCGTGGTCGTCGAGGGGATCAACCTCGTCAAGCGCCACATGCGCCCCACGCCGCGCAACCCGTCGGGAGGCATCCTCGAGCGCGAGCAGCCCATCCACGCCAGCAAGGTGATGCCGGTCGACCCGAGCTCCGGCAAGGGGACGCGCGTCCGGTTCAAGACTCTCGAGAACGGGAAGAAGATTCGCATTGCGGCCAAGAGCGGGGACGAGATCCCCGTGGTCGCGGAGTAAACGGTCATGGCGGACGAGAAGAAGCCGAAGGGCGAGCAGCAGGCCAAGCCCAAGCCCGAGAAGGCCGAGCGGGCCGACAAGGGCGGCGCAGGCAAGGGCGGCGGCAAGGGCGACAAGCGCCGCGGGGCCGATGGCGGCGGTGCGGTCGCGCAGGCGGTCGTGTCGAGCGCCGAGGCCGTCGCGCCGCGCTTGCACGAGAAGTACAAGGGCGAGGTCATCCCGGCCCTGACCAAGCAGTTCAACTACAAGAACGCGAACCAGGTCCCCCGCCTGCAGAAGATCGTCGTGAACATGGGCCTCGGGGCCGCGGTCGCGAACCCGAAGATCATCGACACCGCGGTCGAAGAGCTCCGCGCGATCGCCGGCCAGAAGCCGATCGTGACGAGGTCGAAGAAGGCCATCGCGAACTTCAAGCTGCGCGCGGGTCTCCCCATCGGCGCGATGATCACGCTTCGTCGCTCCCGCATGTGGGAGTTCCTCGACCGGCTCGTCAGCGTGGCCCTGCCGCGCACGCGTGACTTCAAGGGCGTCTCTCGCAAGGCGTTCGACGGCAAGGGGAACTACACGCTCGGCCTGCGCGAGCAGATCATTTTCCCCGAGATCAACTACGACAAGATCGACGCGATCAAGGGATTGAACATCAGCTTCGTCACCACGGCACGCACCGACGAGGAGGGGCGAGCGCTCCTCCAGCAGCTCGGCATGCCCTTCCGCGCGAACTGATTGGGGTAGAGGAAAACCATGGCTCGAGCGTCTCAGTTTGCGAAACTCAACCGCGCGCCCAAGTTCTCCGCGCGTCACCGCAACCGCTGCAAGGTCTGCGGTCGCGCCCGTGGCTACTACCGCAAGTTCGAGCTCTGCAGGATTTGCTTCCGACTTCTGTCGCTCCGCGGGGAGATCCCCGGCGTGATCAAGGCGAGCTGGTGATCCCATGATGACCGATCCGATCGCGGACATGCTCACCCGTATCCGTAACGCGGCGCTCGCCCATCACGACCGCGCCGACATGCCGCACTCGCAGCTGAAGGAGCACGTGGCGAAGGTCCTCAAGTCCGAGGGCTACGTCGACGACGTGCGCGTCAGCGAGGGCGACGAACGGAAGACGCTGACCCTCGTGATGCGCTACGGGCGCGACCGCCAGTCGGCCATCGACGGCATCCGCCGCGTCTCGACCCCGGGTCGTCGCGTCTACGTGCGCCACGACCGCATCGACAAGGTGTGCTCGGGCATGGGGATCTCGATCCTCAGCACGAGCCGCGGCGTGATGACCGACCGCGAGGCCCGCAAGCAGCGGGTCGGCGGCGAGCTGCTCTGCGAGGTTTGGTGAGCGCCATGACGACGCAAACGACGAGCCAGAACGCGAGCGTGGGAGAGGGCTTCAAGCAGTCGCGCATCGGCAAGCGCCCGATCGCGCTGCCGAAGGGCTGCTCGGCCACGGTCAAGGACGGCGCCATCGAGGTCAAGGGCCCCAAGGGCACGCTCAGGCGCGTCCTTCCGGCCGGCGTGGCGGCGAAGGTCGAGGCGGGCAACGTGCTCATCACGCCGACGGTCGTCGGCCGCGACGGCGCGCGCCTGCAGGGTCTCACCTGGGCGCTCGTCGGCGGCATGGTGAAGGGCGCGGCCGAGGGCTACGTGAAGACGCTTCAGCTGGTCGGCACGGGGTATCGCGCGGAGCTCAAGGGGCAGGTGCTGCACCTCGCCCTCGGGTTCTCGCACCCCATCGCGTTTCCGCTCCCCCAGGGCGTCAAGTGCGAGATCCCCGGCGATTCCAAGGGAACAATCGTCATCCTGACCGGTTCGGACAAGGAGACGATGGGGCAGACGGCGGCGAAGATCCGCGGCTTCCGGCCGCCGGAGCCGTACGGCGGCAAGGGCGTTCGTTATCAGGGCGAGAAGGTCCGCGAGAAGGCGGGCAAGGCCGCCAAAGCCGGCGGAGGGAAGTGACGTCATGGCGATGAGAATCGTGGGCCGGGAGCGCAGGAAGCTGCGCATCCGCCAGAAGATCAACGGGACGTCCGAGAAGCCGCGCCTCAGCGTCTTCCGCAGCGCCAAGCACATCTACGCCCAGGTCGTCGACGACGTCGCCGGGACCACGCTCGCTCACGCGTCGACGCTCTCGCGCGACGTGCGGAGCGACGTGTCCGAGGCGACCAAGCTCGACGCCGCCAAGAAGGTGGGCGCCTCCATCGCGAAGCTCCTGCTGGCCAAGGGCATCAGCAAGATCGTCTTCGACCGCAACGGTTACCTCTACCACGGGCGCGTCCGCGCCCTCGCCGACGCCGCGCGCGAGGCGGGGCTCAAGTTCTAAAGGGAGATGACGATGGCTTTCGACGCACCCAGGCACTCCCGAGCGCCCGACGCTCTCCAGCTCGACGAGGACAAGCTCAAGGAGCGTGTCATCTACATCAACCGTGTCGCCAAGGTCGTGAAGGGCGGGCGCCGGTTCAGCTTCAGCGCGCTCGTCGTCGTGGGCGACGAGGCGGGCCACGTCGGGGTCGGCCTCGGCAAGGCGAACGAGGTCCCGGAGGCCATCCGCAAGGGCAACGACCAGGCGCGCAAGAACGTCTTCAAGGTCCCCCTCGACGGCGTGACCATCCCGCACCAGACGCTCGGCCACTTCGGCGCGGGCCGGGTGTTCCTCAAGCCGGCCTCCCAGGGAACCGGCGTCATCGCCGGCGGCGCGGTCCGCGCCGTCGTCGAGAGCGCGGGCATCCACGACATCCTGACGAAGTGCCTCGGCAGCTCGAACCCCCACAACGTCGTGCGCGCGACGATCAAGGCCCTGAAGTCGCTGCGCAGCCTCGAGCAGGTCGCCAACAAGCGCGGCAAGCAGACGGAGGACCTCACCGACCGCAAGTCGACGGCGAACCTCCAGGCCGCCGCGGCCCAGGGCTGAAGAGGGTAGCCATCATGACGCCGAAGCTTCGCGTGACGCAGACGAAGAGCACCATCGGGCAGCAGCAGCCGCACCGCACGACCCTGCACGGGCTCGGGCTGCGCGGACCCGGGAGCTCCGTCGTCGTGAGCAATACCCCGTCGTTCCGTGGCGCGATCAAGAAGGTGCTTCACCTCGTGCGCGTCGAAGAGGTGGACCATGTCTGAGACCCTGAGCAAGCTCGCCAAGCCGGCCGGAGCCACCTTCACGAAGACGCGTCTCGGGCGCGGCGTCGGGTCGGGCCTCGGCAAGACGTCCGGTCGCGGACAGAAGGGCCAGTACGCCCGCGTCCGCGGCTTCAAGCCGCACTTCGAGGGCGGGCAGACGCCCATCCAGCGCCGCCTGCCGAAGCGGGGCTTCATCAACCCGTTCTCGGCGAAGGTCGCCGAGGTGAACGTGGGCGACCTCGAGGTCTTCGCCGCCGGCGCCAACGTCGACGAGTCGGCCCTCATCGCGCGCGGCCTCGTCAAGGGGCGGTTCGACCGCATCAAGATCCTCGGCGACGGGGAGCTCACCAAGTCGGTCACCGTCTCCGCCCACGCGTTCTCCAAGGTCGCGGCCGAGAAGATCAAGAAGGCAGGCGGCAAGGTCGTCCTGGTCGGAAGCGCTCAGGGCTGAGCCGTCGCCGTCATGTCCGTCCTCTCCGCCTTCTCCAACATCGGCAAGGTCCCCGAGCTGCGGCGTCGCATCCTCTTCACGGTCGGGCTGATGGCGGTCTACCGCATCGGCGTGTTCGTGACGATCCCGGGCGTGGACCGCACGGTGATGAACGCGGTGGTGCACAAGCAGGGCGGCGGAGGCTTGCTCAGCCTCTTCAACATGTTCAGCGGCGGAGCGCTGGGCAACCTGTCGATCTTCGCGCTCGGCATCATGCCGTACGTCAGCGCGAGCATCATCCTTCAGCTCCTGACGATGGTCTTCAAGCCGCTCGACGAGCTGCGCAAAGAAGGCGAGCAGGGGCAGCGGAAGATCAACCAGTACACGCGCTACGGGACCATCGTGCTGTCGCTCGTCCAGGGCTTCGGCATCGCGATGAGCCTCGAGGCGATGAACAACGGCGACCTGTCGGACTCGGCCGCGGTCGGCGACGTGGTCCTCCACGCCGGCTGGGGCTTCCGTCTGATGACGATCCTCACGCTGACGACCGGCACCGCGTTCATGATGTGGGTCGGCGAGCAGATCACCGAGCGCGGCATCGGCAACGGCATCTCCCTGCTCATTTTCGCCGGCATCGTCGACGGCATCCCCGACGGCGTCGCCGGCTACTTCGCGACGAACAAGGGCAACATCCAGCCGCTGAACCTCGCGGCGGTGGTGACGATCGTCCTCGCGACGGTGGCGACCATCGTCTTCTTCGAGCGCGCGCAGCGGCAGATCCCCATCTACTACGCGCGCCGCACCGTCGGCCGCCGCATCTACGGCGGGCAGACGGCGCACCTCCCGCTGCGCGTCAACACGAGCGGCACGATCCCGCCGATCTTCGCCTCGTCGCTGCTGATGTTCCCGGCCACGCTGGCGAACTTCAAGGTGCCGGGGATGTCGCAGCTCCAGTCGCTCCTCTCGCGCGGCGACTGGGCGTTCAACACGTTCTACGTCCTCCTCATCATCTTCTTCTGCCACTTCTACACCGCGGTCACGTTCCAGCCGGTCGACGTGGCGGACAACCTGAAGAAGCAGCAGGCGTTCATCCCGAGCGTTCGCCAGGGCAAGCAGACGGCCGACTACATCGACTACGTGCTGACGCGCATCACCTTCGGTGGCTCGCTCTACGTGGCCGTCGTCTGCATCGTTCCGAGCATCATCAGCCAGGCGTTCCACGTCCCCTTCCGCTGGGGGGGGACGTCGATCATGATCGTCGTCGGCGTCGCGCTCGACACGGTGAACCAGATCGAGGCCCACCTCATCACGCGCAACTACGAGGGTCTCTCGGGCGGCGGC
>JBEKGQ010000157.1:0-11229 GCA_050012715.1 Polyangiaceae bacterium | reverse complement strand
CGTCGCTTTGCGTAGTCCGGCCTCGCCCTCGTCGTTCCCCTCCTCGTCGCGTGTGATCCGGCGGACACCGGCCCGCAGCTCGTGGAGCCGACGAACTCGATGGTGCCGCCTCCACCGCCTCCGCCGCCTCCGCCGGGGGCGGCCGCCGATCCGTCCGCGGCCGCGGCGAACGGGATGTATGCGTCCGCCGAGTACAACCTCGGCGAGGATCCCGACGCGTACGACGACAACGATCCCTCCGCGCTGACCGACTTTCACCAGACGCTCGACTCCCACGGCACGTGGTCCGACGACCCGACGTACGGCACGGTGTGGCTCCCGGCGGCGAGCGACGTGGGCCCGGACTTCACGCCGTACGCGACCGGCGGCCACTGGGCGTACGACACGGACTACGTCTGGGTGAGCGACTACGACTGGGGCTGGGCGCCGTTCCACTACGGGCGCTGGGTGTTCATCGACGGGCGCGGCTGGGGGTGGATCCCCGGGCGCGAGTACCGCGGCGCCTGGGTGTCGTGGGGGGTCGACCCGGGCTACGCGTACGTCGGCTGGTACCCGATGGCGCCGGCGTTCCTGTGGTTCGGCGGCGTCGGCGTGGGGTACGGGTTCGCCATCGGGCCGCGGTGGAATTACTGCGGGCGCGGCGAGGTCTTCTCGCCGGGCCTCGGCGGGCACCTCGTGCGCGGGCCGGCGGCGACGGCGCTCGCCGGGCGCGTCCAGGCGGTGCCCTCGGTGAACGGTGCGGCGTCGCTCGGCCCCGAGCCGTCGTAGCTCGGCTACTCGGCGGCGCAGATCCCGCACCCTTCGGGCGCGGGCGCGGCGGGCCTCGCGAAGGCGCAGCAGTTCTCGCGGGCATCCACGGCGGCGTCGCTCGGCGCGCATGCCCCGACGCGCACGCCGACGGCATCCATGACGCCGAGCGGCGGTCGGCCGTCGCTCACCGGCGGCGGCAGCGCGTCCGGCGGCTTCGGCGGGCGCTCGATGACGCCGAGCACCGGGATGGAGAATCACGGGCAGGTCCCGACGCAGAACCAGCCGAAGAAGAAGCCGCAGACCGAGCCGCAGGCCGCGCCGCGGCCGAAGAGCACGAACCGCGGCGGCGGCCACCACCGCTAGGAGCCTCAGGCCATCAGCGCGCGCACCGCGAGGCCGCCCTCGGTGACGGAGATGGGGCGCCCGACGGGGGTCATCTCCTCGTGGGCCGGGTCGAGGCCCATCAGCGTCGCCATGGTCGCCATCAGGTCCGGCACGCCCGTCGCGGGGCCGGCGACCTTCGCGCCGTCCTCGTCCGTCGCGCCGTGGACCTGGCCGCCGCGGATGCCTCCGCCCGAGAGCACCGCGCTCCACGCGCCGGGCCAGTGGTCGCGGCCGTCGTTGCCGTTGATCTTCGGCGTGCGTCCGAACTCGCCCATGCACGCGACGAGCGTCGAGCCGGCGAGCTTGCGCGTCGCGAGGTCGTCGAGCAACGCCGCGAACGCCGGGTCGAGCTGCCCCATCAGCTTCTCGGTGCGCTCGAAGTCGTTCTGGTGCGTGTCCCAGCCGTCGAGGACCACCTCGACGAACTTCACCCCGCGCTCGACGAGCCGGCGCGCCACGAGGCACCCGCGGCCGAAGTCCGAGTCGCCGTAGGCCTTCGTGGTCGCCTCCGTCTCCGACGTCACGTCGAACGCGTCGAGCCGGGGCGATTGCATGAGCCTCACCGCCTTCGCGTAGACCTGGCGCCGGCTCTCGACCTTCGCCTCCCCGGTCTCCCTCGCGAAGCGGTCCTCCATGGCGTCGAGCGCGGCGCGCCGGCGGTCGAACCGCGCCTGGTCGACGCCGCGCGGGAGCGCCACGTCGAGCGGGGGCGCGCCCGCCTTGGGCAGCACGAAGGGCCCGTTCTGCACCCCGAGGAACCCGGCGCCGAAGCTCGGTCCCCCGATGCTCACGAACGCCGGCAGCTCCGCGTGCGCATCCGCGAGGCGCGCCGACGTCCACCCGCCGAGCGACGGGTGCACGACGGTGGGGTTCGGCGCGTACCCGGTGTGGACGAAGTACTGGGCGCGCGCGTGGTTGCCCTCCTTGCTGCTCATCGACCGCACGACCGCGATGCGATCGCCGCGCTCGGCGAGGTGCGGCAGGTGCTCGCTCAGCATCATGCCGGGCGCGCGGGCCTTGATGGCCTTGAACGGGCCGCCCGTCGCGCGCCCCGGCTTGGGGTCGAACGTGTCGATGTGGCTCGGGCCGCCGTTCAGCCAGAGCAGGATGCACGCCTGGGCCTTCGCCTTCGGGGCATCGGCCGCGAAGGCCGCCGTCGGCGCCAGCCACCGCGCGACGAGGGAGCCGAAGACCGCGCTCGTCCCGAGCTGGAGGATCCCGCGGCGGGTGATCTCATCGTGGCTCATGAAGCTCTCCTGCGTTCAGTGGTTGAGGACGAACTCGCTCGAGTTGAGGAGCGCCCAGAGGACGTCTTCGTAGGCGTGGACGCGGGCGCTCCCCTTCTCCACCGCGGTCCGCTCTTCGAGGCCGCGCAGCGGATCGGGCGCCTGACCCTTGCCGCCCTTCTTTCCCTTGCGCTTCAGCGGCGCCACCGGCGGCGGGCTCGGCGCGTCGGCGACGTACGCCGTCCAGCGCTCGGTCTCCTGCTTGTCCGGGAAGCGCGACAGGACGCGCAGGTAGAGCGTCTCGATCTTCGCCGCGTCGTCGCCCGGCATGGCCATGATGTCCGCCAGCGCGCTTCCCGGGAGCACGCTCGCGCCCGCCGCCGTCACCCCGCCGTCGAGGAGCGCCAGCGCCTGCGAGATGGTCCCCTCGTAGTCGCCCGCGTCGGACTCCTCGTCGACGTCGAAGAGGAACCCGTAGCGCTGCTTCACGCGGTAGCGGACCTGCGCGAGGTCCATGCGCCCGGTGGCGCGCAGGATGGCGTCGAGCCTCGTCGCCGCCACGAGGGCGTTGAGCAGCTCCTCGGGACCGAGCGGCGTCACGCGAAAGCGCTCCCACCGCTTCACCTCGGGGTCGGCCTTCGCGGATGCCTCGCCGAGCGGCGCCGCCGAGACGGCGTACGCCGCGCTCCCGGTGATGACCTTGACGAGGTGCTTCACGTCGTACCCGCTCGCGACGAAGTCCGCCGCGAGCGCGTCGAGCAGCTCGGGCGCCGTCGTCGGGTTCCCCGGGCGCAGGTCGTCGACCGGATCGACGAAGCCGCGCCCGGTGAAGTGCCCCCACAGGCGGTTCACCAGCGCGCGCGCGAACCAGGGGTTCTCCTTGCTCGTGATCCAGCGCGCGAGGGCGACGCGCACGCCGTCGGGGCTCGTCGTCAGGTCCGTCCCGTCGAGCGCGGTGGGCCTGGCCTTCATCAGCGGCGCGAGGTCCGCCATCTTCGCGAACCGCGGCGCCGCGAACCCGAGGTCGCGCACCTCGACCCGCTTCACCTCGCCCATCGCCTTGCCCTTGTCGATCGGCACGAGGCGCGTCCGCACGAACGCCGCCGCGAAGGACTGGAAATCCGTCTGCTTCCACTTCTCCGTCTTGTGGTCGTGGCACTGGGCGCACTGGATCTGCACGCCGAGCAGCGTGCGCGAGGCGGTGCCCGCCATGTCCTGCGGGTTCTGCTGGTACTTGAGCGTCCAGTTCACCGCGCCGTTGACGCCCTCGCCCGGCGCGCCCTGGCCCTCGTTCGCGTAGGCCTCTTTCTTCGGGCCACCGTCGCTGTTCAACCCGGACGCGGTGACGAGCTGCGTGACCACCTCGTTCCACGGCACGTTGCGGGCGAGGACGTCGTGGAGCCACGCGCGGAACGCCCCGCGGTCGACGTCGGGCGCCTTCGCGTCGCGGCCCATCCACGTGTCGTCCCAGTACGCCGTCCAGTGGTCGGCCCATGCCGGCGACGCGAGGACCTCGTCGATCATGCGCGCGCGCTTGTCCGCCGACGGGTCGGCGAGAAACCTCCGCGCAACCTCGGGCGGTGGGATGGTCCCGGCCGCGTCGAGCCACAGGCGGCGGAGCCACGTCGCGTCGCTCGCGGGCGGCGTGGGCGTGACGCCGGCCGCCGTCCACTCGGCGTGGAGGCGCGCGTCGACGTCGGCCGACGTCAGCCGCGCCGGAGCCGCGGAGGCGACGGTCGCGGGCGGCGGCAGGGCGCTCGCCACGGGCGGGGGAACCACCGGCGGCGGCGCTCCGCGATCGCACGCGGAGAGCGCGAGGGCCATCAAGACGAGAGGAGCGCGCATGCGAATCATCGTCCCGGGCAAGACGGCCTCGGGCAACCATCCATTGCGTGAGGACGAGTAAAGCTCTGTAAGCCCCCCGCGTCGCGGGACTCGGCCTATCATCGAAGCCGCCGTGAGGACGCTCCTGGCCGCCGCGCTCGTCGCCATCGTCGCGTTGGCGTTGCTCGTGCCCGCGTCGGCCCTCGCGCAGAGCGCGTCCGATCAGGCCGCGGCGGAGGCGCTCTTCAAGCAGGCGCGCGATCTCATGGCGGCGGGGAGCTTCGCCGAGGCGTGCCCGAAGCTCGCCGAGAGCCAGCGGCTCGATCCCAGCGCGGGGACGCTGCTCAACCTGGCCACCTGCTACGAGAAGAACGGGCAGATCGCGAGCGCGTGGGTGACCTTCAAGGGCGCCGCGTCGGCGGCGCAGAAGGCCAACGAGCCGCAGCGCGCGACGCTCGCGCGCGCGAAGGTCGCCGAGCTGGAGCCGAAGCTGCCGACGCTGGCGATCGTCGTGCCCGCGCTGGCGGACCTGCCGGACCTCGTCGTGAAGCGCGACGGCGAGGCGGTGGGGCGCGCGAGCTGGGGGACGCCCATCCCGGTCGATCCGGGGCCGCACGCGATCGAGGCGAGCGCGCCGGGGAAGAAGCCGTGGCAGACGGAGGCGAAGGTCGACGGGCCGGGGGCGAAGACGTCGGTCGAGGTGCCGCCGCTCCTCGAGGACAAGGCGGTGCCCGCGCCGGCGCCACCGGGAGCGGGAACGGGCGCGACGGCGACGCCCGCGCCGGCGCCGCCGCCTCCCGCGCCGTCGACCCCGGGGTCGACGCAGCGCGTGCTCGGCGTCCTCGTGGCGGGCGTCGGCGTCGCGGGGATCGCTGTCGGCAGCGTGTTCGGCGTCCTGGCCAGCTCGCAGAAGAACGACGCGGGCTCGCAGTGCAGCGGCGCCGTGTGCAACGCCGCGGGGATCTCGGACTTGAACGACGCGCGCAGCAAGGCGACGGTGTCGACCGTCGGGTTCATCGCGGGCGGGGCCCTCCTGGCGGGCGGCGTCGTGCTCTATCTCGTCGCGCCGCATGCGTCGTCGACCACGGGTCTCGGGGTGGCGCCAGGCGCCGACGGTTCGGTGGCGGGGCTCACGCTGCGGGGAGGCTGGTGATGCGGCGAGGGTGGCTGCTCCTCGCTGCGGCGGCCGTCGTCGCAGGGTGCGCGAGCGTCCTGGGGATCCCTCAGGGCACGCCGTCCTTCTGCGCCCAGTCGGCCAACCAGGGACACGCGTACTGCGAGGACTTCGACGTCGGCGATCCGAGCACGCGCTGGACCTTCGCCGAGGCGAACAACGGCGCCGCGTACGCGGTGCAGCCCGGCGGCCTGTCCCCGCCGAACCTCCTCGACATGAGCGCCCCTGGCGAGGGCGACGGCGGCGCCGCGCTCGCCGGGTTCACGAAGGAGTTCGACGACTCGACGTTCGTCGGGCTGCACATCGAGGCGGACATGCGCATCGTCACGCCGGACGACGGGCCCATCACGGCCTCCGGCGGCTTCCTCCTCATCGTGGACAAGAACGGCGGCGGCTGCATCGGCATCGGGGTGGCGCCCAAGGGCGCGGACGGAAAGCCCAGCTTCGGCGCGTTCGTGTTCGCGCAGGGCGCGGGCTGCAGCGCGCTCACGTCGAACGGCACCAACCCGAGCACGGTGGCGGGCGGCAAGAACTATCCCCTCGGGGACGCGCCGGCCCCGAACACCTGGGTTCACATCGTCGTCGTCGCCACGCCCAACACGAAGCTCGCCGACGGCAGCGGAACGCTCACCTTCAACATCGAGGGGCAGCCCGACGCGTTCATGCCGGTGCCCCTCCTCCTCGGGACCCTCGCCCCGGCGGGCATCCCGCTCGTGGGCTTCGCGTCCGAGGTGACGGGCCCGAGCGGCGCGTTCGAGGTCCAGTACGACAACATCACGATCGACCTCAGCCCGAACTGACCGCCGCCCGCGTCCCGCGCGTCAGCCCAGCGTGAGCCCCGCGAGCGCCGGGCCCACCGGCGCGTCCTCCCAGACGACCGCGTGGAGCGCTGCGAGGAGCGGGAGGCTCGTGACCCCGTGCTCCCGCGCATAGCGCCACGCGGTCGCGATCGCCGGGTAGCCCTCGGTGAGCTCTCCCGCCGCGAGCATCTCCGCCGCCACCTCCTTCGCGGGGCGGCCCTTGCCGACTCGCTCGCCGAACGCCCGGTTGCGCCCCGCCGCCGCCGTCACGTGCAGATCCCCGATGCCCGCCGGCCCGTGCACGGTGTCCGCGCGTCCTCCCCCCGCCTCGACGAGGGTCCGCATCTCGACGATGGCCTGCGTGAAGCACGCCGCGCGCGCGTCGTGCGCCTGCGGTCCGACGTGCCCGTCCCACAGACCGAGGCCGGTCGCGTACGCGTTCTTCAGCGCCGAGCACATCTCGGCGCCGGCGATGTCGTCGGTCGTCGTCACCACGAGGCCGCCGCCCGCCATCGCCCGCGCGCACGCGTCCGCATCCGCGACGCCGCCCGCGAAGCACATCCACGTCAGCACGCCGCGCGCCACCTCCATCGCCTTCGCGGGGCCGGCGGCGTGCACGTAGCGCACGGCCCGCCCGATGCGCTCCGGCACGACCACGTCGATGCGGTCCATCCGCCCGTTCCGCGGCGACTCGAGCAGCCCCTTGGTCACGCTGAGCACCGGCACGTCGGGGAGGTGCTCCGCCGCCTTCGTCATCACCGGCACGGCGCCCTCGGAGCTCACCGCGTGAACGACGAGCTCCGCCCCGGCGAGGGCCTCCCCGAGCCGCGGCGCGCGCAGGAGCGCGACGCCCTCGAGGCGGAGCCCGAGGCGCGGGTGCGCCTCCCCCCGCTCGCACGGCTCGAGCATCAGGTCGTCGAGCCACGTGCCCCAGAGGCGTACGTCGTGCCCGCGCCGGCGCGCGACGGTGGCCATCGCGCTGCCCATGTACCCCGCTCCGAGGACCGTCACCCGCATGGTCCGGGAGCTTACCAGCGGGGGCCGCTTTGCGCGGTCGCCGCCGCCGAAGTACGTTCCGGTCGCCTTGCGGAACCTGGTCTACCGATTCGAGGACACCTCGGCCTTCGCGCGCGCGCTGCACGAGGGCGATCAGGAGCTGCCGGTACCCTCCGGCGAGACCGTGGCCGACGGGGAGTGGGTGCTCGCGATCTTCGAGGTCGGCACGTCGCGCCGGGCGACCGCCTCGGCCGCGCGCGGGCTGAACGGCGGCCCCGGGGCAGAGACGATCCTGGCGTTCGAGCGGCGCGACTGGGAGCGGCTCGTCGACTTCGCCGAGGCCGGCAGCGTCCACGTCCGCGCATCGAAGCCCTCCGTCCCGACCGAGACGCCCACCCAGCCGTCGTTGCAGAATCCCCCCTCGTCGCGACGCGTGCCCGCGTCGTCGCGGCCGAAGGTCCCGAGCAAGCCGAGCTTCTCCCACTGGCAGAAGAGCGACCCCTTCGCGCAGGGGCCGAGCGCCCGCGTGCTCCTGGTCGACGACGATCAGGACATCCGCGAGGTCGTGGGCGCGATGCTCGACGCGGTCGGGCTCATGGTCGAGGCCTCGACGAGCGCGGAGGAGGCCCTCGAGAAGGTGCGCCGCGCCCCGTTCGATCTGCTCGTCCTCGACTGGAACCTGCCCGGGATGACCGGCATCGAGCTGTGCCGCCTCATCCGCCGCGACGCGAAGCTCTCGACCTTGCCGGTCCTCTTTCTCACCGCGCACGCCTCGTCGCGCGACGTCGTCGAGGCCTTCGCCAGCGGGGCCGACGACTACGTCGTGAAGCCCTTCCGTGCCCCCGAGCTCGGCGCCCGCATCTTCGGGCTGCTTCGCCGCTCGCGCATGGGGCAGGCCGCGCAATAGGCGCGCGGGTCGACGATGTCCTTCAGCGAGCCGCCGCCGTCGATCCCTCCGTACGACGCCCCGCTCGAGCCGGGCGTGAAGAGCGTCGGCCGCTTCATCGCGGTGGGCGGCGGGCGCGGAGGGGTCGGCAAGAGCCTCGTCGCGGTGAACCTCGCCGTCTACTTCGCGCAGCTGGGCAAGAGCGTCGTCCTCGTCGACGCCGACACGGCGGGGTCGAACCTGCACGCGCACTTCGGCCTGAAGGCGGCGAGCGTCGATCCCGACGTGGACTCTGGAGGCGTCGACGGGATCCGGCGCGCCCTCGTGCCGACGAGCGTCCCCGGGCTCTCGCTGCTGCCCGCGGCGCACGACGCGATCAGCCCCGGCCTCGCGCTGCGCGCCGGGCGCAAGATGCGCTGGCTCGCGGGGCTGCGGGCGCTGGCGTCGGAGTACCTCGTCGTCGACGTCGGCCCCGGGCACGGCGACTTCGCGGTCGACCTCATGCTCGCGGCGGACATCGCCATCGCGGTCACCGTCCCCGAGCCGCCCGCGATCGAGGAGACGTACCGCTTCCTCCGCGCCGCCTTCCGCCGGCGCCTCCGCCGCGTCCTCGTGCGCGACAAGCTGCGGTCGTCGATGCTCGAGCGCGCCCTGGTCGACGCGGGCTCGCTCCCCGCGCCGATCGACCTCGTCCACAAGCTCGCGCGGATCGACCGGGGCCTCGCCGAGGCGGCGTGGGCGGAGGCCCAGGCCCTGCGCGTCCAGCTGGTCGTGAACCAGACCCGCGTGCGGACGGACGCCGAGCTCGGGGCGTGGATGAGCGGCATCGTCGCGCGCCACTACGGGGTCGCCCTCGACGAGCTCGGCCACGTCGAGCAGGACGACACGGTGTGGCTGACGGTCCGCCGCAACAAGCCGCTGCTCGTCGACAGCCCGACGAGCAAGAGCGCCCGCAACGTGGAGCGCATCGCTCGCCGCGTCGTCGCCCTCGGCGCGGCGAGGACGGGCGAGCGTACGACGCCGGTGCCGATCCCGACCGAGGAGCCGACGCTCTATGCCGTGCTCGGCGTCACGCGGACGGCGAGCGACGAGGAGGTGCGCCGCGCCTACAAGCGGCAGCGCGAGATCTACGCGACCGGGGGCCTGGCGACGGTGTCGCTCCTCGGGCCGGAGGAGCTCGCGGCGGCGCAGCGGAAGCTCGACGAGGCGTACGACACGCTGCTCGATCCGGTCCGCCGCCGCGCGTTCGACCTGTCGACGTTCCCCGAGCCGGCGGAGGAGGTGCTCTCGGCGCGGACGACGCGCCCCGCGCTGGCGGCCGAGCAGCTGATGCTGCAGGAGGAGCTGCTCCGCGAGCTCGGGCCGGACACCGAGTTCTCGGGCGCGCTGCTGCGCAAGGTGCGCGAGTCGCTCGGGCTCGAGCTCGTCGACATCAGCATCAAGACGAAGATCGGCCGCGCCCACCTGCAGGCGGTGGAGGACGAGCGGTACGACGACCTCCCCGCGCTCGTGTACACGCGCGGCTTCCTCGGCGAGCTCGCGAAGCAGCTGCGCGTCGATCCGATGCAGGTTCAGAAGACCTACCTGCGCCGCATGCGGGAGGAGCTGGCGACGCGAGGCAAGGAGCTCGTTTGAGGCGCTCTCCCAGCGACGCGCTCTTCGGCGCGCTGCTGTTCGTCGTCGCGCTCGCGCCGCGGCTCTGGGTCGCCGTCTTCTGGGCCGGGGAGCCGGTGTGGGACGGGCACTACTACGACTTCGGCGCGCGGCGCCTCGCGCGCGGCGACGGGTACTCCGACGATCTCACCGTCGGGGGGCACCTCGTGTGGCACCCGTGGTGCCACTACCCGGTCGGCTACAGCGCGTTCCTCGCCGTCTTCTACCGGCTCTTCGGCGACGGGCGGGCCGTCGCCGCGATCGCCAACGCGCTCGTCGGGGCCTCCCTCGCCGTCGTCACGTGGGCCCTCGCGCGCCACGCGCTCTCCACCTGGCGCGCGCGCGCCGCGGGGCTCCTCGTCGCGCTCCACCCGGGGCTCATCCTCTACGCGGCGCTCGTCATGTCCGAGCCCCTCGCGGCGCTCCTCACGCTGCTCGCGTTCTGGGCCGCCGTCGCCCTCGGCGGGCGGCGAGGCGTCATCGCGGGCGCCCTGCTCCTCGGCGTTGCCGCGCTGGTCCGCCCGCAGGCGCTCCTGTGCGCGCCGTTCCTCGCGCTCGTCCTCCCGGGGGGCGTGGGGATCACACCCCACGCGCTCCCGAAGGTCGCGCCGACGCGCGAGCGCCTCGTCGCCGCCGCCATCGCCTGCGCGGTGGCGCTCGTGCCGGTCGCGCCGTGGACCGCGCGCAACTGCGCGGTCATGGACGGCTGCGCGCTCGTCAGCACGAACGCCGGCTGGAACCTCGCCATCGGCGCCTTTCCGCGCGCCACCGGCCGCTTCGAGACCCTCCGCTCGAGCGACGGCTGCCGCGACGTCACCGGCCAGGTCCAGCAGGACCGCTGCTGGCTCGACTACGGGCTCGCGCAGATCCGCGCCCGCCCCTGGCGCTGGCTCTCGCTCGTGCCGGCGAAGCTCGGCTTCACGTTCGACCACGAGTCCTTCGCCGTGGAGTACCTGCACGAGGCGCGGCCCGAGGCCTGGCCCGAGGCGCGCCGCGCGGCCGGCCGCGACGTCACGACGCTGTTCCACCGGCTGCTCCTCGCCGGGGCGGCGCTCGGCTGCATCGCGTTCCCGCGGCCACGCCCGCCGCGCCCCGCGGCGGTCCAGGGCGCGCTCGTCGCCGTCACCGGCCTGCTCGTGGCGGTGGCGTTCACCGCCGATACCCCCGTCTTCTGGCCGCTCGCGCTCTTCGTCGCCGTCGTGCCGTGGCTCCCGCTCCCGGGCCGACCGCCGATGCCGCCCGCGCTCCTCCTGCCCGTCGCGCTCCTGGCGACGACGCTGGTCACGCACGCCGTCTTCTTCGGCGAGGACCGCTACCACGTCGTCGTCACGCCCGTGCTCGCACTCCTCGCCGCCGCCGCCGCTCGAACCAGCTGGACGGCGGGTCGACCGCTGGACGTGCCCGCGTCCCCCGCGAGCGAGCCGAGCCCGCGTTGAAGAGACGTGGAGGTGATGCGCGGAGAGGCGACGAGGGTGAGGCGCGCTGCTTGCACTCTGCTAGGTTCCCCCCTCATGCGACGCATCCTCCTTCTTCCTG
>JBEKGQ010000156.1:0-11255 GCA_050012715.1 Polyangiaceae bacterium | reverse complement strand
ATCGTCGACCTCGCCGACGACGTCCGGAAGATCACCGTCGTGCTCGAGGAGGCGTACGACATATTGAAGGACGCGGCGCGGAGAGACCGGTATCGCCGCGCGATCGAGGCGTCGCCGCAGTATCGCGGCGTCACTTCGGCTTCGCGGCTGGGGGGAGAGGGGTGCCCGGTGCTTCCGGCGGGGCGGCGGTCGGCGCGATGATCGGAGTCACGGTGACTCCGGTCACGTTGCCTTTGACGGTGAGCTTCTGTTTCTTGCTCGTCGTCCCACGCGCCTGGCGCGTGGCCGCGGCCTTCGCCTTGGCGGCCGCCTTCTCTTCGACGGTCAACGGCGCGGGCACCTTGCGGGGCTCGAGTCCGAAGTCTGCGAGAGTCGGCGCCGTGTTGTCGAACGTCGCCTGGAGGTAGCGCACGTAGATCTGGATGACCGGATCCACCTGCGCCAGAGCTCCGTGAAACGTCGTCAACGCGTGCTTGGCGGCCACCTGCGCCGTGTTCAGCGCCGTCAACGCCGTGGCCACGCTCTGGAGGAGCGCGACCAGGGATGCCGTCGTGTACGCGGTGTTCCCGAGCGTGAACGACCCGTTCGGGAAATGCTTCTCCGTGCCGGCGATGAGCGCGTGCACGGCCGCCAAGACCGGCGGAAGGACGCGTTCTCCCGCCGAGAGGCGGCGTCCTCCCGAGGCAAGGGCGCGTCCCCCCGGAGGATGCACGTGTCCTCGCGCACCCGAGCGCGCGCTCGCGCCTCGGGAGGACGCGCCCGCGCGGGTCGTGGATGCGCGATCGGCCCGGGAGAGAGCCTCCTCCCGAGGTGCGCACGCGTCCTCCCGCGTCGAGCGCCCGTGCTCCCGCCGGGTGGACGCGCTCACCCCGAGCGCCCTGGCGTCCGGCCGCGTCGGGCACGCGCGCCCGGCTCGGGAGGACGCGTCCTCCCGACGCGAGGGCGCGTCCTCCCCGGGCGCGCATGCGTTCCGCGGTCGCGGACCCCCGTCCCCGCGCGTCGAAGCCGCGAGGACCCCAGCCCGCGATCACTGGCCCAGCTTGAACCACCCACCGACGCTGGCGAAGATCCCGTAGGTCGTGAGCTTGCTCGCCGCCGACGCGCTCGGGCTCGCCCCGAGCTCGGTGAGGATGTTCGGCCCGAGGCCCACGTAGAAGTGAGGCACCGGGTGATAGAGGATGGGTACGTACGCCCCGAGGAGCTGGATGTTGCCGTATCCCGCGCCCCCACCGCCGAGAGAGAAGCCGGCGTGCTCGAAGAACACCTTGGGCCAGAGGGACAGCGTGTCGCCGATGGGGATGTTGTAGCCGACGCGAGGCGCGATTCCGTATTCCGTCACGTTCGTCGACTTGGTGGTCACCCCGGGGGTGCTGGGAGGCGAGTAGCTTCCGTAGCCGAAGAGAAGCTCGAGTCCCAGGGACAGGTTGTCGATGACGAAGTAATCGGCCGCCGGCGCGAGGCTGATGCCGACCTGGGATCCGCCGTTGTTGCTGTAGGTCGCGCCGCCGATGTCCAGCATGGTGGCCGGGGTCAGGATGCCGCCCGCGCCTCCGCTGCTGGCGAGCGTGAGGAGCGAGCCGGTCGCGACGAGGTTCAAATCGCTCCCGAGCGACAGCTCGCCGGCCGCACCGAAGTGCGGCTCGTCCGCCGCCTGGGCGGTCCCCGCCGCGAGCAGGACCGCCGAGACTCCGAAACCCGCGGCCAGAATTCCCTTCTTCATGTAGCCCTCCCTTGGCCGGGCGCGCCTTCGCCCGCGCGAGGGTCCACGCTAGGCGGAATGGACGAGCTCGGCCAAGTCTTGGGCGGAGGCAGCCACGCCGCGGAGCGTCTCAGTCGTCGAGTCCCCGGAGGCGCGTGCCCGCCGGGAGATCGATGCGGAAGTGCCGCGCGAGGAGGTCGACCGCCTCGCTCGACCCCGACACCGGGTGCGTCGCCACGTCGGCGCCGCGCCGGACGCTCCACTCGCGGCCGCGCAGGATGTAGCGCGCGCCGTTCTCCGGATCGTGGCGCATCACGAGCGGCGCCTGCGTGAAGAACGAGTCCGGGTGCGTCGACGTGTAGTGGTTGCAGACCACGTAGTCGATCGGTGAGCAGGGCTCCTCGGTGAACACGTAGGCCGGGGTGAACGCCTCCGGGTGGCGGATCTGGAGCGTCCAGGTCGCCCCGTCGCGCACGAGGCGGTACGTGCTGAGGTGGAGCGCTTGCTCGCGCCCGTCCTCGAGGCGCAGCGGTCCGGTCGGCGTGAAGCCGAAGCCGACGTCCGCCAGGTAGGGGCCCTCGCCGAGGTCGACCCGCAGGAGCATGTGCGTACGCGGGGTCGCCACATCGGGCGGGACCCCGAGCCGGACGCGCCCCGACAGCGGCGTCACGCGAAAGCCGAGCGCGAGGAGCACGGCCTGGAAGAGCGCGTTCTGCTCGAAGCAGTAGCCGCCGCGGCGGCGTGTCACGAGCTTCTCCTGGAGCGACGCGAGGTCGAGCCGGATGGGGCGACCGAGGAGGATCTCGAGGTTCTCGAAGGGGATGCTCGCGGTGTGCCGGAGGCAGAGCCCGGAGAGCACGTCGAGGGACGGGGCGCGCCCTCCGGTCCAGCCGATGCGCGCGAAGTAGGCGTCGAGATCGAGCATGGGCCCAAGGTATCGCCGCCTGTCACGGGACACCGTCGGATCCGTCCGGGACACCCTCCTCTTTGTCCCAAGCCCGCGATCTCGCTCGCGGCCCGCGCCGGCATGCGCCCTGCGATGGGGCGCGGTACGATGCAGATGCCCATGGGCACTCCCACCCGCTCTCGTCCCCGCCCGTCGTTCGACGAGCTCTATGCCCGCATTCGCGATCTCGGCGAGGGGGTCACCGGGCAGATCCTCGAGCCCGGCGTCGTCTCTACGATGAGCCGCCCCGGTCTGCCCCACGCGCACGCCGAGAGCCTCATCGACCACTGGCTGCAGCAGTACGACGCTCGCCGGGGCGGCGCGGGCTGGTGGATCCTTCGCGAGATGGAGGTGCGCCTCCCGGGGGACCTGCTGGCGGTGCCGGACCTCGCGGGGTGGCGCGTCGAGCGCGTGGCGCAGCTGCCGAACGAGAACCCGCTGACGCTCATCCCGGACTGGTGCTGCGAGGTGCTCTCGCCGACGACGGAGCGCTCCGATCGCGTGCTCAAGCTGCCCCTCTACGCGCGCGCCGGCGTGCGCTGGACCTGGATCGTCGACCCGGTCGGCGGGTTCGTCGAGGTCTACGAGTCGGTCGGCGAGCGTCCGGTGCGCGTCGCGAGCGCGATGGACGAGGAGCGCGTCGTGCTCCCGCCGTTCGACGGCGAGGCCCCGGCGTCGACGTGGTGGATGCACTGACGGGGTCTCCCGCCGGAATGACCTCGCCGCGCCCGGCCGTACCGTGACGCCTCGCTAGGGCTTGGCCTTCGGCACCGCGTCGACCGAGAGGACGCCGAGGTCGTCCGCGCCGAAGCCGCGCTCGATGAGCGTGTCCATGCGCTTCGCGATCGCGGGCAGCACCGCGAGCTCGCGGCCCGCCGCCGATTCGATCATGAGGCGAGCGTCCTTGCGCGCCATGGTGAGCTCGAAGGTCGGCGTGTAGTCGCCCTTCGCCATCGCCGCGCCCCGGTACGTGAGGACGCCGGTGGGGTTGAACCTGGCGAAGAGCGCGTGGGCCTCGGTCGCGTCGATGCCGAGGCCGGCCGCCATGGAGTAGACGTCGGCGAGGCCGCCGCAGAGCGCGATGATCATCGCGTTGCCGAAGAGCTTGTTGGCGGCGGCGAGGTCGCGGCGCTCGCCGAGGTAGTCGACGCGGCCGGTCATCGCGCGTAGCACGGGCTCGGCGCGATCGAAGGTGGCCTTCGCCCCCGCGACGAGCATCATGCCGGCCGCCTCGCGGCACATCTTGGGCGTCATGAAGACCGGCGCGTGCAGGAACGCGATGCCGCGAGCCTCGAGCCGCTTCGCGCGCGCGGCGGTCCCGGCCGGCGCGGTCGTCGTGTGGTCGATGACGAGGGCCGTTCGCAGCGCGTCGCCCGCGGCCTCGAGGACCGAGTCGACCACCGCGTCGTCCGAGAGCATGACGTGGACGCGCTCGGCGCCGGCGACCGCCGCTGCGACGGTCGCCGCGGCGCGGATGCCGAGGGGCTCGAGCGCGTGGGCCTTCGAGGCGGTGCGGTTCCAGGCGGTGACGCGGTCGCCGCGCTTGGCGGCGCCTTCGGCGAGGGCGGCGCCCATGAGTCCCGTTCCGAGATACGCGATGGTGGCCATGGGAAGGGAGGATGCTAGAACCACATGGCGCTCGAGAGAAGCCGGCGACGAAGACGTCCGCGAGCAAGAAGTAGCGCCCGGCTACTGCGTGTAGTCCGACGGCTGGGTCGGCGAGAGCGCTTGCGCGCCGGCGTAGGGGTCGACGTCGAGGATGCCTGCCATGAAGGGGAACGTCTCGCCGCTGGTGACCGCGACCGCGCCCGTGGCGCTCACGCACTCCGGGGAGCTCGCGAGCGGCACGAAGGGAAAGAACGTCTCCTCGACGTAGAACGCGCCACTGCCGGGGCCGTTCACCTCGAAGCCCGAGTAGGTGGGCGGCGCGCAGCCCGAGCAGAGCGGCATGCCCGCGCCGCCGTCCGTGTTGCACTCGGTGTCGTAGAGCGCGGGCGGCGTGAGGTTGTCGACCGTGACCGTGGTGGGGAACTTCACGTAGACGCCGCGGTAGGGTGAGTTGCCCGTCTCGGAGAGGTCGGTCGCGCTCGCCACGTACGGCGCCGGTGCCGTGCCGCCGGTCTGCAGCACGGTCTGCGCCGTCGGCGTGAGCTGGAGCTGGCCGTGGTACGCGGAGATGGTCCCGGAGATGCTCACGACCGTGCCGATGGGCTGCGCCGCGACGTGCGGCGTGCAGCTCTGCATGCACGGGCAGGTCTTCGCCGCGAGCGGGTCGCAGTAGACGACGATACCCGAGTAGGGGCCTCCGCCGGGGTCCTCGACGTACCAGTTCACCTGGTCGCCGGAGGGGCCCTGCACCGCGGTCACGACCGCGTTCACGGTGATCGCGGGCGCGCTGCCGCCGTCGAGGAAGGCCTGGCGGGCCTGCGCGATGGTCGTCGTCGGCGCGGGACCGTCGCCCACGCTCGCCGCGTCGTTGCTCGCGGGCGCGTCGTTGCCCCCGCCGACGCCGTCCTGGGCGGCGCTCGCGTCCGAGCCTCCGCCCTTGGCCGGCGACGAGCTGCTGCTGCAGCCGGCGACGATGGAAGCGAGGACGACGGAAGAGACGCAGGCGAGCCCGAGGAGGTTCCGGAGCATGCGCGGGCCTCTATCACATGCAGCCGCTCCCCAGATCGGTGCAAAGGTCTCCCGGAGGTAACGCGTAGCGCGTGGGCACACCACTACAGTGGCAGCATGACGCGCCGGACCCGCATGTGGCCGCTCCGAGCTCACCGCGCTTCGGCTACGTTCGTGGTTCGAGGAGGCTCGAGCCATGGGCGATCACGAGGGGTGCCGGTGTCCGTGCCATCACCACGGCGGCGACTACCACGAAGGTCATCACCACCACCACGACGGCGGCGGCCATCATCACGGGCATCACGACGGGGGCGACCGCCACGAGGGTCATCGCCACCACGACGGTCATCACCACGACCACGACGGTCATCACCACGACGGCGACCGCGGAGGTGGACCGCCGGGGACCCACTTCCTCGATCTCGAGCTGTCGAAGGTGATCGAGTCGCGTGCGGGCGAGATGGTGCGGCGAGCCCTGGACGACCTGCTGAAGGAGGCGGTCGAGGAGCGGCTGCGCGAGCGGCTCGGGACGCGACTCCAGGAGGTGGCCCGGGCCGCGGCCGACATGGCGGCCGACGACGTCGAGGCCAACCTGGAGATCGAGGCGCAGCTCGCCGCGCGCCTCGCGGCACGCAGGGTCCAGGCCGAAGGGAAGCCCGCGCCCGCGCCCGCGAGCCCAACGAAGGCGGCGGTGAAGCCGCCCCGTCGGGGCCGCTGAGACTCAGGCCGTCACGGCGAGAACTGCACCGGGTAGAGGATCGTCAGGACGCCCGGCCCGGTGGGGTAGTGGAGCTTCCCGAGGTCGCTCGCGACGCAGCGGGCGACGTCCGCGTCGGGCAGGGTCGACGACGCGTCGACGCCCGAGCTCGTCACGACGCCGTCGGCGCCGACCACGAGCTTCACCGCGACGACGCCGGCGAGCGTCGGATTCCTGCTGCGGCCGGCCGCGTAGCAGGTCGCGAGCGCGCCGTAGTCGGCCCGGATCGTCGCCTGGATGGTCTCGGGCGCGACGCGGCCGTCCGCGTTGAGCGGCGAGGCGGGTGCCTTTTCGGCGGCGGCCTTGGCCGAGTCGACGTCGAAGGCGTACCCGTAGTCCGTGTCGGCCGGGGTGCGCTCGACCGCGGCGGTGGCCGACGCGGGCGGCGCCGGGGGCGACGGAGAGGCGCCGCTGCACGCGACGAGGAGCGCGGCCGGGACGAAGGCGAGCGTCAGCGCCTGAAGCGAGAGCGGCCAGTGGCGCTGCGACGCGAGCGCCTCGATGCGCGTGCGCAGCGTGGAGCCGAAGTGCAGCTCGCCGGCCGCGAACGGCGCCGACCGGACCACCGCGAAGGAGCGCCACTCGGCCATGTCGAGGAGCGCGTGGCCGTACCGGCGGCGCTCCGTCGGGTCGGCCCCGGCGAGGGCGGCCTCGTCGCACGCGAGCTCCATCAGCTGGCGGACGCGCGCGATGGCGATCCACAGCGGGACGATGGGCCATGCCACGACGCTCAGGAGCTCCATCGCCGCCGACAGCCATGCGTCGCGGCGCCGGAGATGCGCCGCTTCGTGACGGAGGACGCAGCCGAGCGCGCTCTCTTTGTCCGGCGCGAGGAGGCGCAGCGGCAGGACGATGCGCGGCGCGAGGAGGCCCACCGCCATCGGGCCGAGCTCGTCGTGCTCCACGACGCGGCAGGTCACGGCGGGGTTCGTCACGGCCACCGGGCGAGCGCCGACGAGGGTCCGCGCGAGGCGGACGCGAGCGACGACGGCGCGCGTCGCGAGCAGCGCCGCGACGACGACGTAGAGGACGGCGGCGAGCGCAGGCCACGAGGGCGTCTGCCACGTGCTCGGCTCGACCGCGGGGTGGGACGCCACGTGCGTGAGCGGCCCGAGGTAGGTCGCGACGCTCGGGGCGCTCGCGATGGGGATGCGCCAGTCGAGCGGAAGGAGGATGCGGAGCGCGACCGGGGCGTAGAGCGCGATGCGAAGCGAGGCGCGCGCCCGCCGCGCGAGCGCGCGGTCGACGACGACGGCGCCGGCGAGGAGCGCCGCCGTCCACACCTCGAGGGCGACCCCCCGGTCGACGAGCGCCTGCCCGAGGGACTCGACCTGGCTGCCGAGAACGCGAAGACCGATGGCGAGATCACTCATGTCCCTTCTCCTTTTCGTCCAACAGCGCCCGCAGCTCGGCGAGGTCCTTCTTCGAGAGCTTCGCGTCCTTGGCGAGGAAGTGCAGCGCGGGGGCGACCGCGCCGCCGAAGGCCTTGCCGACGAGCTCCGCCCACGCGGAGCGCTTCGCGTCGACGGCCCGGACGGCCGGCGTGTACTCCCACACGTTGCCGACCTGGCGCGCCGCCACGAGATCCTTCTGCACCATCCGGTCGAGCAGCGTCTTCACGGTAGACACCGCCCAGCCGCGCTTCTTGGCCAGCGCCTCGGTGACCTCCCGCGCCGTGGCCCGCTCCCGGGCCCAGAGGACCTCGAGCAGGTCCCACTCGGTCTCGTGGATCGTCCCTCTCCTCGCGTCCGCCATGCGCTTCGCCTCCGGGCACGACTCCGTTCGTGGAGTCACTACATGTGTAGTGTATGCCCGGCGGCTGTCAAGAACGGTCAGCGAGCGAGGACGTGGAGGCCCCCGAACGCGACGGCCGCGCCCAGCGCGCCGACGAGGAGGCCGCGCAAGAGCGAGCTCGCGCCCGGCCTCGCCGTCTTCGCGAGGACGAAGGCGCCGGCGAAGCCGACCACGAGCCCGCCGATGTGGGCGGTGACGTCGATGCCGCTCACCGCGAGGCCGAGGGCGAGGTTGATGGCGAAGAAGCTCCCCAGGCTGCGCATCGTGCGCTGCCAGGCTCCGGGCTCGACCTGCTTGCGGCGGACGACCATGACCGCGGTGAACGCGCCGAACATGCCGAAGACGGCCCCCGAGGCGCCGGCCGACGCGGCGTTCGGGTGAATGGCGAGGCTGGCGAGGCCGCCCACGAGGCCGGAGGCGAGGTAGAGCCCGAGGAACTCGCCCCGCCCGAGCATCCGCTCGACGAAGCGGATCTGGTAGAGGCACAGCATGTTCATGCCGATGTGGACGAGCCCGTAGTGGAGGAACATGGCGGTCACGAGCCGCCACGGTTGGCCGTGGAGGGTGAGCGGACCGTTGTTCGCGCCGAGGGCGATCATCTTCGTCACCTGCTCCACATCGGGGCTGCCGAGGCCGGCGCCCTGGGCGAGCTCGTATCCGAACATCGCGACGTTGGCCGCGATGAGGCCGTAGGTGACCCACGGCTTCCACGGATCGGCGATGGCCGCCGGCGCGGCTGGCGGGGCGTAGATCGGCCTCGGCGGATCGGGATGCGGGGGATGGTGCGACGGGTGGTGCGACGGATTCAATGGGGCAGAGGAGACGATAGCTCGCTCACTGTTCGATGCCGCACTCCTGCGCACAGTAATTGGCGATGCAGTTGGCCTCGGCGTCGCCCTCCGCCAGCTCCGTCGACGAGTACGAGCCCGCGCACTGGTTCTCGCACTCTTGCCCGGAGGGCGCCTGGCAGTTCGCGAGGCAGCTCTCGTAGTCGCTGCAGAGCGAGTACCCCTGGTTGTCGAGGCTCGGATCCGTGTCGCACGCGCACATCGGGGCGGTGCAGTTCATCATGTAGCAGCTCGAGCAGGCGGCGCCGTCGTCCTGAGGATCGCCGACCTCACCGCACCAGTTGCCGGAGCAGCAGTACGTGGTCGCCCCCCCGCTCCCCGCCTGGCCGGCGGCGCAGGTGAGCCCGGTGAAAGACTGCGGCGGCGCTGCGGAGCCCGTGCAAGAGAAGCCGCTCTGCGAGGTGTTGCCGCAGATGACCGAGATGTCCGAGGTGCAGGACCCCGCCTCGGTCGCGACGACACCACCCTCGGCCGAGGGTCGGACGCGCGCGTCGTCGTCGACCTGGGCGTCGGCGCCGCCGCCCTGGTCGTCCCCGCCGCTGCTGCCACTGCGTCCTCCGTCGCCGGCGGTCAGATCCTGCAGGCCCCACACGTCGGCGCAACCCGCCGTCCCGGCGAGCAGCGCGATCGCGAGCCACTGCACGGCGCGCGTCACCACGACGCCACCACCCTCAGCTGCGCTGTGCCGGGCGCCATCGTGGCGCCGACGGACACGCCGCTCTTCGGCGCGGTCAGGTACAGCACGGCGCCGGCGCCGAGGGCCGCCCCTCCGGCCAGGAAGGCCACGGTCGCCATCGTCGCCTGCGAGTGCGCCGTCGAGCCGTCCCGCGCGCCCTGCGGCGTGCAGTCGGCGGGGTTGCCGCCGCACTCGGCGCTCATCGCGTGGTCGTACGTCCCCGTCGAGACGAGACCGAGCACGCTGCCGATGCCGAGACCGACCAGCCCCGCCGCGCCGACCACGAGGCCGACGGTCCGCTGCCCGTCGCCGGTGGAGGCATCGTGCGGCGCGGTCGTGGCGGGCCGTTCGGCCGGCGACTCCGATGCACCGGAGTCCGCGTGCGGCTTGCCCACGACCTTGAGGACGACCGTCTCCTCGCGTCCTTTCTCACCCTCGCGCAGGACCAAGGACCGGGTGACGGTGGGCAGCCCGTCGGACTCGAAGGTGAATCGGTGCTCGCCGGGATCGACCTCCACCGCCTTGCCGTCCAGCCTCTCCACGAGGGGCGCGCCGTCCATCGTCACGCGCACCTCGGAGAGATCGTTGCCGGCCCCGTCCTGCGCGGCGAAGACCACCGATGGCGTCCGCTTGCGGAGGTCCTCGAGTCTCTGCGTGCAGTCGTCCCGGACGACCCCGGGGCAGGCCGACGCGATGCACACGGTGAGCTTCTGCCTGGCTTCGTGGAGCTTACCGGCGTGCTCGAGGTCCTGCCCCGTCTCGCTCGCGGCGATGCACTGGGACTTCGTGGGCGGCGCGGCGAAGGCCGCGGGGGCCCCCAGGAGGGTGGCCAGCGCGAGCGCGACTCCGGCGGGGACGCGGCGGCTCACAGGCACTGCTCCTTCCAGATCTTCTTTCCGGTCGATGGATCGAGGGTGAACGGCGTCGCGCAGTCGGTCTTGCGCGAGACGTCGGTGGGCGCGGCGGCGGGGCGCGTCGGCGCCGGTCGGCCGTTTCCGCCGGACCTCGGCGCGCGGACGGCGCTCGGCAGATCGGTCGGCGACACGGTGGGCACTTGAGCCGCCGCGGATGCCGTGGCCGTCGCGAGGATCGCCGCGGTCGTCCCCGCCGGGACGGCCGCTGGCGCGCCTGCCGCGGCGGGCACGCGGCTCGGGGGCGCGGTCATCGGCGAGACGGCGTCGGCGGTCGCCGGGTTCGTCACGCTGCCGTGCACGCCGGGGTGGCCGGCCAGCGTCACCACGAGCGCCGTCACCGCGGCGCTCACCGTGAGCGCGCCGCACATGACCGCCAGGAGCAGCGGGCCCCGCGACCGGGGGAGGCTCGCCGGGCCCAGCGACGGGGGCAGCGGGATCGACAGAGCCGGCGGCGGCTCGCTCGCCGCGTACACCGGCGTGACCACCGCGCCCGCCGTGGTCGACGCCGACGCCGACGCGACCGTCCGGATCGCGGCCGCGGACGGCACGGCGAGTCGGGGCGCCAGCGTGATGGGCGAGCCGTGGCGCTCCTCGTAGCTGCGCCGGAGGGCGTTCTGCATCGCGCGCGCATCGGACCAGCGCGCCGTCTTGTCGAAGGCGAGGGCGCGGTCGATCACCGCGGCCACCGACCGGGATACGTCGGGCGCCACGGATGCGAGCGGCGGCGCCTGCTTCGTCATCGCCGACAGGAGCACTTCGTTCGGCGTCCGCCCCTCGTGCACCGAGCGCCCCGAGAGCAGAGAGAACATCGTGGCCCCGACCGCCCACAGGTCGCTCGTGCCGTCGACCTCGTCCCACAGGCCGCGCGCTTGCTCGGGCGGCATGTAGTCGGGCGTACCCATGGTCGCGCCCGTCTTCGTCGCCTGGCTGCCGACCGAGAGCTCGCGCAGGCGGGCGATGCCGAAGTCGAGCACCCGGAGCTGGCCCGACCGCGTCAGGTACACG
>JBEKGQ010000155.1:0-11277 GCA_050012715.1 Polyangiaceae bacterium | reverse complement strand
CGTGAAGGCGAGCCCGCCGGTCATCACCGCGCGCGACATCGAGAGCTTCGTCTCGCGCGTCTGCGTCGCGCTCTCGACGCGGCGCTGGTGCATCGCCGGAAGGAGCGCCAGGACGTCGGCGTAGGGGAGCGGCTCCTCGGGGCGATCGTCGAGGGTCACCGTGTCCGAACCGAGCCGCGGGCGGCGCATCGCCACCATGTCCTCCGAGGAGACGACCGCAGCCGCGTCGCAGGCCACCGCGCCGTGACCGCGCGCCCGCAGTCGCGCCAGAAGCTCGAGCGCGAGGCTCCGGTCCGGCGTCGTCTTCACGATGGCCGGTGTCCCGGCCGCGAGGAGCAGCCGCGCGTCGTAGGGGGTCGCGCCCATGTCCGCGGCGAGGGGAGCGACCTCGTCCTCCACCGTTCCGCAAAGCTCGGCGAGGGCGACGACGAACACGACCGGTAGGACTATTCTAGCCGGGCGTGGCCAAGTACGTGGGGCGGAGCGAGCGGCTGAAGGGCAGACGCCTCGGCGCCTACGAGGTCGTGCGTCTCATCGGGCACGGGGCGACCGCGAGCGTCTTCGAGGGCGATCACGTCGCCCTCGGCAAGAAGGTCGCGATCAAGGTGCTGCACGAGCACCTCGCCCACGACGGCGTCGTCCGCAACCGCTTCCTCCGGGAGGGGCGCATCGCCGCGCGCCTGCGCCACCCGAACGTGGTCGAGGCGCTCGACGTGGGCCTCGACGGCGAGGTGCCGTACCTCGTCATGGAGCTCCTCTTCGGCGTCGACCTCAGCGCGCTGCTGGCCGAGCAGCGCGTGCTTCCGCTCGAGCGGGCGCTGGCCATCGTCCTGCCCATCGCCTCCGGGCTCGCCGCGGTGCACGCGGCGGGCATCGTCCACCGCGATCTGAAGCCCGCGAACATCTTCCTCGCCCGGGACGCGCGCGACGTGGTGACCCCGAAGCTCCTCGACTTCGGGCTCTCCAAGGCGAAGGCCCCCGCCGGGACCTCGTCGCTCCCGGTCAACACCGCGGTGGCCGGGACGGTCCTCTACATGGCGCCGGAGCAGACGCAGGGCGTGAAGAAGGCCACCATCGCGAGCGACCAGTACTCGCTGGCGGCGATCCTCTACGAGGCCATCACCGGGCGGCCGCCGTTCCCGCCGGAGGACGTCCACGCGCTCATGGAGCGCATCCGCACCGGGTCGATCCGCCCGCCGCGGGAGCTCGTTCCCACGCTGCCTCCGGCGATCGACGCCATCGTGCTCCGCGCGCTGAGCCGCGATCCGGAGGCCCGGTTTCCGAGCATCGTCGCGTTCGCGTCGGCGCTGCTCCCGTTCGCGGGCCCGACCACCGTGGCCGAGGTCGGACGCGACTTCGCGGGCGTCGAGCCGGCGATGCCGCCCGTCGGCTCGCGGGCGCCCACGTCCTCGCCGGTGTCGAAGATCGGCGGCTCGTTCGACTCGCCGCTGCCCTGCGCCCCCGGCGCGAGCCCGTTCCACATCAAGGGCATGCCCTACAAGGGCCTCGTTCGCTTCGTGGAAAAGCTCGTACCCGGCGGCCTCGACGCCTTCTGCGACGCGCTCCCCGACGCCCGCCTTCGCGACTTCCTCCACCAGCCCTTCCTCGCGACCGGGCGCTACGACGTATTCCCGTTCGTGCCGATCTTCGGCGCGCTCTCTCGGCTCCTCGGGACGCCGAGCGACGATCTCGTGCGCGTGGCGGCGGCCAGCCAGTGCCGCTTCGACGCGAAGAACGTGTTCAAGCTCATGTTCTCGGGCAAGGGGCCGACCGCCGTCGCCGACCGGTACGGGCGCCTCAATGGCCAGTACTACGACTTCGGTGAATACCGCGGCACGGTCGCCGGGCCCCACAAGGTCGTGCTCGAGGCGCGCGACATCCCGGCGTACCTCGCCCCGTGGTGGCTGCCGATGCACGTCGCCTACGGCGAGGAGGCGGTCCGGGTCATCGGCGCCAAGGAGGTAGAGAGCACGGTCGACGTCGTCGCCCCGGTGCCGAAGAAGGGCCCGTTCCCGCTCGTCCGGACGCGCTACGAGCTGACCTGGAGCATCTGAGTCGTCGCGTCAGCCGCGGAGCGCGTCGGCGTTGAGGCGCACGTAGTCGAGCTCGAACGGCGGGTCGTCGCGGCCCGCGAGCTCCACCAGCGCGTCGGTGTAACGGCGGCGCGCGTCGTCGTCCGGCAACCGCGGAAGCTCGTCGCGCAGGATGACGTGCACGAGGAACTCGCGATAGAGGGCCGCGCTCTCGAAGCGGGTCGGCGCCGGCTCGAGCCACGCCCGCGCGTCGACGAAGCCGGTCCGCTCGAGGCGCGCCTGCGTCTCCTCCGCCGTCGCGTAGTGCCACGGCTCCCGGAAGCCCGCGAAGAACGGCGCGTAGTCCGCCCTTGCGCGCAGCGCCGCCGCTCGGCCGCGCAGCCGCTCGAGGTTCCCGCGCCCGCCCCACTGCGCGACGAGCCGGCCGCCGCGCTTCAGGCTCGCGTGGAGCGCGGCGAAGAGCGCGTCGTGATCGAGCACCCAGTGGAACGTCGCGGTGCTGAAGACCGCGTCCACCGGCGGCCGCTCGACGTGCGCCGCGAGGTCGGCCCGGACGAAGCTCACCCGCGCCCCGAAGCCGCCCAGGTGCTCGCGCGCCTTCGCGAGCATCGCCTCCGACACGTCGAGCGCGACGACGCGCCCCCGCGGCAGGCGCCTCAGCAGGAGCTCCGTCACCCTCCCGCTGCCGCACCCCGCGTCGACCACGGACTCGTCGCCTCCGAGCGGCAGGCGCGCGAGCACGCGCTGTCCCCACTCGAGCTGCGGGGCCGAGATGCGCGCATAGGCCTCGGCGTCCCAGTCCGCCACGCGATCACTGCGGCGCGGTCGTCGGCGCGCACGTCGACACGCCGGCCCCGACGATGTCGAAGCCGATGCCGGTCATGAACGACGTGTTCACCGAGTCGGCGACCGGATCGTAGTCGGTGACGTTGCTGCCGTCGCCCATGCCCTCGCCCTGCGACGTGTAGAGGTAGAAATGCCCACCCCAGAACGAGAACGCCCAGTCGTTCGGGACCTGCACGCCGGCCATCTGCACGGGGGTCATCGTCGACCCGTTGGTCTTGTCGATCTGGGCGACCTCGACCGGGCTGCTCGTGAAGAAGCCGAAGAGCGTCCCGCTGCCGGTGCCGGTCAGCTCCGCGTTCTGCCCCGCCAGCGTCCCGGTGAACGGCCCGATGGGGCCCACGTTGTCGATGCCGAAGTCGACGAGCCCGAGGCCCATGCCCCCGCCGACGGCCCCCACGCCGGCCACGTACAGCGTCTCGGTGCTCGAGCCGGCGTTGTTGGTCGAGTAGCCCATCCCGACGCGCTCCCAGCCGGTGGGCATCGTCATGATCGGGCCGGTGCAGCTCGCGTCCGTCGTCGAGACCTGGAAGATCTGGCCCACGGAGTCGTCGTCCGCCACGTAGTTCACGTAGGCGACCGCGTTGCGGTCCACCGCCATCGAGTTGGGCGAGAGCGGCGTCGTGCACCCGAGGGTGCCGATCTTCGTGAAGAGCTTCTGGTTGGGGGCGAAGCTGTAGAGGACGTTCTCGGCCGACAGCACGTAGACGAAGTCGGCCGCCTGCCCGGTGCAGCCGCTCCCGCCGCCGCTGCTGCTGCCCGCCCCGCCTCCGTCCCCGAGGAGGCCGCCGCTGCTGCTCGCGCCCGAGCTTCCGCCGCCGCTGCTGCCGCTGTTGCCGCCCGAGCTCCCGCCGTCGGTCGCGGCGAAGCCGGCCTCCTGGTTCGCGGTGCCGCTGCACGCCACCGCCGCCGCCACCATCGAGCATGCCCCCAGGCCCATCCAGACCGCGCGCATGCCCGGAAAACTAGCACGCGCCTCCGGGGCGGCATCCGTCTGCGCGCCGTCTCATCCCGCTCGCTTGACGCGGGCGGCAGGAGCCGCATGTTCTCCAGGGCATCCATGGCGCCGATGTGCCCCCAGTGCGGCCGCGAGGCGCCCATCGTCTATCGCGGCGTCATCCCGTACTGCACCGCGTGCGGCGCGCTCCGCGCTCCGCTCTCGAGCCCGTCGGTCAACCACGCCGGCAAATCCTCGCGCGTCGGGGGAACGTTCGCCAGCGTGCTCGGGTGGCTCGTGCTCGTCGTCGGCGGCTCGCTCGCGCTCTGCGTCGCGCTGCTCTTTCTCGCCTTCCACGCCGCGATGGTGGGGCTCGCGATCGCCGGGCCGATCGCCCTCGTGGTGCTCGTCCTCGGCGTCGCGCTCGTCCGCAGCGGGCGCTCGCTCAGCAGCTCCGGCGAGGAGGCGGCGCGCTCGACGCGGGAGCAGGCGCTGCTCGCCCTCGCCGCCCACCGCGGCGCGGTCACCGCGACCGAAGCGGCGCGCGCCCTCGGGGTCGGCGCGGCGGAGGCGGACGCGATGCTGACCGCGCTGGCCAAGCGCGAGCCGGAGCGGGTCGCGGTCGACGTCGACGACGAGGGCCTGGTCTGGTACCGGGTATCCGCGTCCCCCGGCGAGCCCATCCCGCGCATCCGCGTCGGCGAGGGCGTCCGCGTGGGCGCGCGCGAAGAGGTGCAAGCTGTCGTCGAGGACGTCCCGGGTCGAATCGCTTCGCGTGCTCCACGGTGAGCTCGACGCGTGCAACGCCTGCCCGAAGATGATCGGGCCGGTGGTGCACGGGCCGCCGGTGGACAGCCGCGTGATGCTCGTGGGGCAAGCGCCGGGGCCGCGCGAGGGCTCGTTCGGGCGCCCCTTCGCGTGGACCGCGGGGAAGACGATGTTCCGCTGGTTCGAGGAGTCGCTGGGGGTCGACGAGGCGACTTTCCGCGCGCATGTGTACATCGCGGCGGTGGCGCGCTGCTTCCCGGGGAAGGCGAGCGGCGGGGGTGACCGGCGGCCGGACGCGGAGGAGACGGAGCGGTGCAAGTCGTGGCTCGCGCGCGAGGTGGCGATCCTCCGGCCGGAGCTCGTCATCGCGGTGGGGACGATGGCGATCGAGCAGGTGCTCGGCGAGAAGGGGCCGCTCGTGGAGCTGGTGAAGGAGACGCGGCGCGTGCGATGGCACGGGCGCGAGGTCGACGTGGTGGCGCTGCCGCACCCGAGCGGCGCCTCGCCGTGGCACAAGATGGAGCCGGGGAAGACGCTGCTCGGCGAGGCGCTGAAGCGGCTCGCGCGGCACCCGGCGATGCGCGCGTGGGTGGGGGCGGCGTGAAGGCTCCCTTCTCGCGACGGCTGCTCTCGGGCGCGGCGGCGACGGTCGACCGCGCGGTGGTGGCGGCGATGGAGCTGCGGAACCGCAACGTGCGGGCGCGCGCGGAGGCGATGCCGCACGCGCAGCGGATGGAGCGGCTCGCGGAGATCGGCGCGACGTACGGGGCGCCGGACCTCCTGGCGACGCCGGACGCGTTCTTCGTGCCGCCGCCGGCGATGACGCCGCGGCTGCGGGTCGTGGGGCGGCTGCCGTGGGGCGCAGAGTGCGTGGAGGCGTCGTGGGAGAGCGCGTTCGAGCCGTTCGCGCCGGCGGTGCGCGACGGGTACCTCGCGCACGCGGCGAACCGGACGGCGTACGCGCGGGTGTACTCGGGGGGCGGGCCGCGTCCGGCGGTCATCGTGGTGCACGGGTACATGACCGGGCAGTGGGCGATCGAGGAGCGCGCGTGGCCGATCCAGTGGCTGAACCGGCGCGGGCTCGACGTGGCGGTGGCGGTGCTGCCGTTCCACGGGGTGCGGGCGCGCGCGGAGGGCGGCGCGCCGCCGTTTCCGGGGGCGGACCCGCGGTTCACGAACGAGGGGTTCCGGCAGGCGGTGGCGGACCTGCGGGTGCTCATCGCGCTGCTGAAGGGGAGGGGAGCGACGGCGGTGGGGCTGATGGGGATGAGCCTCGGCGGGTACACGACGGCGCTGATGGCGACGCTGGAGGAGGGCCTCGCGTTCGCGGTGCCGCTGATCCCGCTGTCGTCGCTGGCGGACTTCGCGCGGGACCAGGGGCGGCTCGGGGGAGGGAGAGAAGCGGCAGCGCAGCACGCGGCGCTGGAGGCGGCGAATCACGTCGTGAGCCCGTTCGCGCGGAAGAGCCGGGTGGCACCGGAGAGGGTGCTGGTGGTCGGCGCGGAGGGGGACCAGGTGACGCCGATCGCGCACGCCGAGCGGGTGGCGGCGCATCTGGGGGCGCCGCTCTTGAGAGTCGCGGGGGGACATCTGGTGCAGGTGTGGCGGCGCGAGGCGTTCCGCGGGGTGCGGGCGATGCTTGTGAAGAACGGGCTGCTCTGAGGGGATGACCCGCGGGGCCACATTCATGCAAGTGGACGTGGCGACGGCGGAGCGGATGACTACAGCTTCTCCTTGATTTGGTTGTCACGGATCTCGAACTCCACCGGTTCCCGTCGTGCGCGCGCCCGTGCTTTGAGCGCCTCGTACTCGAATTCTCGGCGGTCGATGATCTTGCAGACCGGCGGACTGGCCCCGGGGTTGACCTCGACGAGATCCAACCCTTGCTCGCGGGCCAGGCGCAGAGCCTCCGACGTCAGCATCGGCTTCGGCGGGCCGTCGGCGCCGATCACGGCCACTTTCAGAGCCGTGATGTCCTCATTGACGCGGAGCTTCCAACCCTTCATGGCCATGCATTGAATGTAGCAGCAGTCATTTCTGAATGAACCGTCCCGGGTCGTTCAGAAAGTCGCGCGTGACGACGACGTTGTCCAGGTCCGCATAAGGGACCGTCGCGATTGGGGTCTGATCGAAGCTGTAGATCCGAGCGCCCGGGCATGCGAGCAAGATGGGCGAGTGCGTGGCGATGATGAACTGCGCGCCGGCCTTGGCCTGGGCGATGAGCACGTCGAGGAAGGCGATCTGGCGCTTGGCAGAGAGCGGGGCCTCGGGCTCGTCGAGCAAGTAGAGCCCTCCGGGCCGGATGCGCTCCATGAAGAGGTCCATGAAGCTCTCGCCGTGGGACCTGCTGTCAAATCGTTGTAGGAAGGCGGTCGCCGCGACCTCGTCGGGATGGGCGCCACCGAGCACGCGGGCCTCGTCCACGCGGATGCCGGCGCGTGCTTCCGCCTTCTCACGGCGAACCCGGGCTTCGATTCTGGCCAGCCCCTTCAGGCGGCCGAAGAAGTCTTCGGCGCGCAGGAAGAAGCCCTGCCGCGACCGGGTCGTCCAGGCCAGCCGGAGCGCGGCCGCGAGCCTCTCCGCGTGAGCAAGCGTCGGATCGAGCGCGGCATCCTGACTGGCCCCCATGACCGGCAGCTCGGCCGACGCCGCGATCCCTTCGAGCAGCGTGGACTTGCCGGAGCCGTTCTCGCCCACGAAGAACGTCACCGGGACGTTCACGTCCAGCACTGGGAGCGACCGGATCTGCGGAACCGAGAAGGGGTACGGGGCGGTCTCTGCCGGCGGTCCGTGCTTGAGGGAGAGGCGGAGCAGGTGGGGCATGCGATTCGCCGGTCGATTACGGTTCTTTTTGTATCTCGGCGACGAGCGCGCCCTCGTCCAAGTCGAACGACGGCGTGTCGTAGAGAATCATCGTCTCGGCTCGCACGATGGGCGGCAAAGGAGGCCCTGACAGAAACTTGTCGTCTACGGCCACGGTACGCGCTTCCACTTCGGAAAGGCGCCGCACAACGTTCGTACGCATGTCCAGCAGGAGATTTCTCGTCACGTCGTTCTTCGGCAAGCGGAACGCGATGTCGATGCACCACAAGCAGGTCGAGCTGACGAAGGTAGGCCCATCGCCCAGGGGCATCGCGCGTCCGAGCAGCAGGCTGGGAACGAACCAGGACGCCAGCTCCGTGACGCCCCTGAACCCGTACATGGCGCTCTCAAACTGAGAGGCATCGAGCTCCGATGCGTTGCCAAACCAGACCTGCCTGGCACGGCCGTCCAGCCTCCACAAGGCGATGGTTTGCCGGCCATCTTCCTCGAAGTACCGGAACCTGAGCCCCCGATCGCGGACGAAGATGGTGTCGAACCGATGGACGAACGTGTGTATCCCCCCGTCGCCAGACCAGCTCTTGCTGACGACCGTGCCTCGATCGCGATACGTCCGGCAGCCGGAGTAGGCGCTCGAGACGCGCCGCCACTCGGCGGTGGCGTCGTGCGTCGCGGGTGCTTCGGAGCTCGGGCTCCGTGGAGCTGGCGGTCGGGGATGAGAGCATCCACACCATAGGAGGCCGCCCACTCCGAGGAAGATCACGGCCGCGTTGGCGAGCTCGGTCTTCACCCCCTCACTCGCCAATCGCCGCCGTCGCAATCTTTGCGAGCGCGTTGTCCGGGTCGAGCGACGTCGCCCGCTGGTAGGCCGCCTTTGCCGACGCGAAGCGCGCCGGCTCGTGACGCGTCACCGCGAGGTACTGCTCGCAGGCCCCGAGGCCGTAGGGGGCGCAGGCGTCCTTGGGATCGACAGCGGCCGCTTCGTCGAAGGCCGCCTTCGCGGCCGCCGGGTCGTACTGGTTCCACAGCTGCTCCGCGCCTCGCGCGCAGTAGGCGTCCGCGAGGGTGCGAACGGCGACGCCGTAATGCATCTGGGCGAGCGCAGCGCGGGCCTGGACGATGGCCCCGTCGTAATCGCCCTTCTTGATGAGGAAGGCGGCATAGTCCCCCTTCGTCCACGCGGATCCTGGCTCGAGCTCGACGCTTCGGCGATACGCCTCGTCCGCGCCATCCATGTCCCCCAGGCGCTGGTAGATGTCGATGAGCTCGTAGAGCGCGGTCACGACCGCGGCGAGCCGCGCGGGTCGGGCCAGAACGTCGCGAACGGTCGCCTCGCTGCCTTCGTAGTCGCCGTTCTTGGCCTGGATGCGAGCGAGCATCAGCCGCGCGCCCGGCTCCAGCGGCGCCAGCTTCAACGCCGTGTCCAGCGGCGCTCGCGCGCCGGGCGGGTCCTTGCCGTAGTAGATGGCATTGGCGAGCACGATGAACGCCTCCGGGAGCGTCCCGTCGAGCGCCGCCGCTCTCTCGGCGAAGCCCTTCGCCCGAGCGACGCCGTCGGGATCGTAGTCGTCCCCGCGGAGGTGCGCCCGCCGCAGCGCCACTCGCGAGAGACCGGCGTACGCGCGCGCGGACTCCGGCTTCTTCTTCAGCATGTCCCGGAAGAGCGCCTCGGCCCGGTCGAGCACCCGCGAGTCGCCCTCGTAGCTGTCGACGACGGCCAGCCCCGCGGCGTACGCGCGCTGCTCGTCGGTCGCGCCCGCCGGAGGATCACTCGGCGCGACGATCGGCACGGGCAGCGGCGGGTGCTTGCCTCCTTTGGCCACGGTCCATTGAAACGCGGTGCCGTTGTGGTGCCCGGTGACGAGCCCGTCGCCACGCGGGGTGAAGGCGAGCCCGGACGTTCCGCCGAGGGACGGGTCGAGCAGGCGCGACTGCGCCAGCTTCGATTCCGGCATCGCCCAGACCGCCATCCGCGGCTCCTTGCCGCCGGCGACCAGCTTGCTGCCGTCGGGCGAGAAGGTCAGAGTCCACACCTCGTCGGTGAAGAAGCTCAGCGTGGTCATCAGCCGGCACGTGCCGATGTGCCAGATCTTGACCCGATGGTCGTCGCTGGCGCTCGCCACGATTTGACCATCGGAAGCAATCGCCACCGCGTCGATCGCCCGCTCGTGCCCAGGGAGCGCGCATCGCAGCGTGCCGTCGGACACGTTCCACACCTTGACCACCGGGTCGTCCCCGCCGGTCACTACGCTGGAGCCATCCGGCGTGAATGCCACCGCGAAGACCCGCTTGCTCCCGTGGGGCAACGTCGCGAGGAGAGTCCCGTCGAGCGTCCAGAGCTTCGCCTGCCCGATCTCGTCACCGCTCGCGACCACCTTGCCGCTCGGCGAGACGTCGGCCGAGTAGAGCTGATTCGGGCCGGTGTCGATGACGCGCACCGGTTTGCCGTCGGGCAGGCTCCAGACGCGCAACGTGTGGTCCCCCGCGGTCACCGCGGAGTGACCGTCGGGGGCGACGCGAACCGCGCTGACCTTGCCGGTGTGTCCGGGGAGGGCGCGGACGGCCTTGCCGGTGTGGGCGTCCCAGATCTTCACCGTCTGGTCGAAGCCGCCGGTCAGGAGGAGCGAGCCATCCGGCGTGTATGCCGCAGAGCTGACGGGGCTGAAGTGCGCGGGGATGGTTCGCGTGTATCGAATAACCTCTGCCTGGTACGTCGACGGCCGTCCCGGCAGGCTCGCCACCGTCGCGCGGACCTTCCCTACCGCGGTCGAGCGCTCGCGCTCGTGCCACTCGAAGATGCCCACCCCGGCCGCCGTCACGACGAGCACCCCGAGCACGCCCGCCAGGATCGCCGTCCCGAGTCGCCGGCGACGCGGTGGCGCGAGGACCGTCGGATCCCGCAGCGCCGTCAGCGCCTGACGCGCGCCGTGGAAGCGGTCCTCCGGCGCCGGCTCGAGCATCCGGTCGAGCCACGCCGCGAGCGGCGGCGACACGTGGGCGTGAGCCCGGAAGTCGAGCTTGAGCTTCCGGTGCGGCAGGTCCGCCGGGGCTCGCCCCGTCAGCAGAAAGAGCAGCGTGGCGCCCAGCGCGTAGAGATCGCTCTCGGCGCGCGCGACGCCGTGGAGCTGCTCGGGCGCCATGTACCCGAACGTGCCGGCCACCGTGCTCCCGCCGGAGGTCGTCCGGTGGATGTCCCGCACCGCGCCGAAGTCGACGAGCCACACCTTCCCGCCGTCCCCCAGGACGATGTTCTGCGGCTTGATGTCGCGGTGGTAGACCGGCGGCAGCCGCGCGTGCAGGTAGTCGAGGATGTCGAGCAGAATGGCGGCGATCCGCTTCACCTCCGCCTCGTCCGCGCGCCATCCCCCGGCCACGCGGTCCGCGAGCGAGCGACCCGGCGCGAGCTGCTGTGCGAGGTAGAAGGCGGGCCCCTCGGGCCGCTCGACGGAGAGCTGATCGACATACGCCGGGATGGCCGGGTGGGTCAGGTTCGCGAGCACGCGCGCCTCGCGCTCGAAGAGATCGAGCACCTTCCAGTCATCGAGGCGCGAGAGCCGCAGCTCCTTGAGCGCCACGTGGAGGCCGTCCTCGAGGCGCTCTGCCTCGTAGGTGATGCTCGTCGCGCCGCGGCCGAGCACGGCGACGACGCGGTACTTGCCGGCCAGCGTGTCGCCGGGATGAAGGGTGGGGTCGCGGGAGTCGGTCATGGGGGCAACCGGAGCGGGAGGGCTGGGGGTACCCTTCTATGCTCTACGATCCTGTCGGCCGGGCCTTCGCGAAGTTGCGGGTGGGTTCGATTTTCTCAACGGGCTCTCTCGACAGAGCGTCACGGCGAGACAGGCAAAGCCGTCACGCGAATGGCGTTGGTACGCTGGC
>JBEKGQ010000154.1:0-11320 GCA_050012715.1 Polyangiaceae bacterium | reverse complement strand
ACCGTGAGGGGCCGCTTGCTGACGGTCATCATGGCGAGGAGCCCCGGCGCCGCGTGGCAGCAGAGCTGCAGGTTCTCGAGCGCGGCTCCGATGGTCCGCTCGCCCGTCCCCGCGAAGAGGCTCGTCACCATGCCGACGGCGGGATCGGCCAGCTCGGCGACGAGCGCCCAGAGATACCCCGGGCCGACGCGCACGTTCGAGTCGGAGATGACGTACACCTCTCCGGTCGCGGCTCGCTCCAGGCCCACGAGCTGCGCGACCTTGGGGTTGATGGCAGCCAGTGGATCGGTGACGACGACGCGCGCGTCGAGCCTCGGGTGGCGCGTCACGAAGCGACGCGCGACGGCGTACGCGGGGTCGTCGGGCGACGCCACGCCGAGCAGGAGCTCGAACGACGGGTAGTCGATGCGCGCGAACGACTCGAGGTTCGCCTCGAGATCGTCGTCACGCCCGGCCAGGGGCTTGAACAGGGTGACGCGCGGAGCGCGATCCATGGCAGGCGGGACGCTGCGACGGTGCGCCCACATTCCGCGGGCGAAGAGGAGCATCATGGTCGCGTAGAGGGCGAGCGACGCAGCCGTCAGCGCCACCGCGAGGTGCACTAGGCTCACGGTGCGAAGGTGCCCCCACGCGGTGACGATGGGCGTCCTCACGCGTGAATTGTTCGTGACGATCGGCGGCTTCTGGAAGTCAAGACGCGGCGCGCGGCAACGAAACGGTGAACGTCGACCCTCGCCCGACCTCGCTCTCGACCGCCACCTTGCCGCGCATCGCCTCGACCATGTGCTTCACGATGGAGAGCCCGAGGCCGGTACCGCCGAGCTCGCGCGATCGACCCGCGTCGACGCGATAGAAGCGCTCGAAGACGCGCGGCAGGTGCTCGGCGGGAATACCCGGGCCGGTGTCGCTCACCACGAGCTTCACCCGGTCGTCGCCGAGCTTCGAGGCGCTGACGAGCACGCGGGTCCCCGGCGGGCAGTACTTCACCGCGTTGTCGACGAGGTTCGACAGCACGTGCTCGAGCGCGCGCGGATCGCCCTCGATGGCGCTGGCCTCCGGCGGCAGCTCCGCCGTCACCCGGACCCCCTTCTTCTCGGCGCGCTCCCGGAAGAGGGCCAGCACGATGGGAACCACGCTCCCCAGCTCCACGCGCTCGCGCTTCACCTTGAACTCGTTGGACTCGAGCTTCGACAGCTCGAGCATGTCCTCGACGAGGCTCTGGAGGCGCATCGCGTTGCGCTCGATGATGTCGACGAAGCGGATCGCGGCTACCGGGTCCTCGAGGGCCCCGGAGCGCAGCGTCTCGGTCGCCGAGCGAACCGCGGCGACCGGCGTGCGGAGCTCGTGCGACGCGTTGGCGACGAAATCGCGACGGAGGGACTCGAGCCGGCGCACCTCGGTCACGTCGACGAACACGAAGAGCAGCCCTTCGTCGTCCCCGGACAGCGGCGAGGCGTGCACGAGCAGCCTTCGCGGCTTGAGGCCGGGGAGCTCGATCTCGACCGGAACCGCCCCGGCGGACGCCCGCGCGTCTTCCACGAGGTCCTCCAGCTGGGCGTGCCGGACCGTCTCGATGAGCAGCTTGCCCACCGCCTCGGCGCCCACGAGGAGCATCGAACGGAGCGCCGGGTTCACCAGCACGATGCGGCCATCGCGATCGACGACGACCACCCCCTCTTGCATCGCGTCGAGGATGCGCGCCTGCAGATCGCGCTCGGCGCGGAGCTGCCCCAGGGTCGTCGCCAGGCTCCCCGCGAGACGGTCGAGCGCGTGCCCCAGCTCGCCGAGCTCGTCGTGCCCCACGAGACGCGTGCGAACCGAGAGGTCCCCCTCGGTCATCCGCCGCGCGGCCTCCGTCAGCTCGCTGACCGCGCCCGACATCCGCTTGGCCACCAGGTTCGACAGGAAGAGGGCCAGCGCGAGCGCGACCCCCGAGCCGATCCAGATGAGGCGGCGCATGTCCGCGCGCGCGCCCTCGACCTCGCGGAGGAGCTCGGCGACACGTGCCACGCCCACGACGGAGCCGCCGCGCTCGATGCGCACCGCGGCGTACACCATGGGCTGCTGCACGGTGGCGCTGAGCCGCTCGGCCTCCCCTTCGCCGGTCGCCAGGGCCTGCTCCACCTCCGGCCTCGACGCGTGGTTCTCGACCCGGGCGAGCTCGCTCGCGGGCACGTCGGAGTCGCCCAGCACCGCGCCGTCGATGCCGATGAGGGTCACCCGCCCGTTCGCGGTCCGCCCGAGCGCGTGGGCGAGGCCGTCCCACGACGGATCACTGCTCGTCAGCGGCGCCGGGCTGGCCGCCGCCTCGCGCGCCACGAGGCGCGCGCGCACGAGGAGGTCGGCGCGGATGGTCGACGTGAGGTGGCTGGCGATGGTGGGCGTCAGGTACGCATCGGCCAGGCCCATCGAGGCCGCGACGAGGGCGAGAGAGACGAGGAAGAGCTTCGTACGAACGCTGAGGGTCACGTCGGAGCGGCAGGCTACTTGATGAAGCTCGGCGGGACGACCCACCTCGACGAGCGCAGGAGCTCGCACGAGAGTCCGAGGAAGACCGCCCGCAGGACCTCCTCCGGATCCGCGGCGCCGGTCCCGGAGAGCTGCGCCACCAGCTTGCTGAGCGTCGTCTTCCCCGTCACCGCCGCGAGGACCGCCGCCTCGCGCTCGGGGAGGCGGAACATCTCGCGCCGGATGGGCGGGACGAGCACCGGCTCGATGACCTCCTCGTGGACGGGCGCGAGCATGGCCTCGAGCTCGCCGTAGGTATAGCCGCCGCGGATGCCGCGACCGACGAGCTCGTACGTGTCGACGCCGAGGGGGAACGTCTCCTCCTGCGAGCGGACGCCGCGCGCGAAGGCGAGCTCGCCACCCTTCCAGCGGAAGGCGTCGAGCAGGCGCTCCTCGGTCTGATCGTGGATGGCGCGGAAGAGCTCGATGGGCCGGAGGACGCCGATGCCCACGAGCGCGTCGCCGAGGCGGCCCCCGAAGCGCGGCAGCATCGCCAGCGCCATCTCCATCTCCATCCGCAAGACCTGCCCGCGCTCGATGAGAAACTCGCCGAGGAGCTCGCGCTTCTCGGTGGACGTCACGCACTCGGGCGAGCCCTCGACGAAGAAGATGCGCTTGCGCCGCGGACCGTCGCGCATCACCAGAGCGCCCGTCTCCCGGCGCACGGCGAGGTGGAAGATGCGCGTGGGCAGGCGCGCGGGATCGAGGTGACCGGCGTCGATGGCGTCGGCCGGGAACTCGGCGTCCCACTTGAGCGCGGGGCTCGTCATGAAGCGCGAGAGCTCCGGGTATTCGGAGGCGTGCTTGAAGCGCCCGTTCTCGCGCGCGATCGTCACCTTGGAGGTCACCGAGCCGGTCGCGAAGAGCTCGATCAGGCGCGGAAATGCCATCGGGCCGAGGATCGTCCCGTCCTCGCGCTCGACCCGGTAGATGCTCGGCGAGACGGTCAGCATCTCGGCCGCGCTCGGCCGCGGCGTCCGGCGCTCGCTCTCCTCGTCGCGCAGCACGCGCCGGGTGCTCGTGTCGCATTCGATGGGCGCCGTCGACGAGACGCCCGCCGTCGTCTCTTCCTCGATCTCGTCGGGACCGGCGACGAGGCCCAGCTTCTCGACGAACGAGGCGAGGCGCGACGGGCCCACCTGCAGGCGGCGCCGGCGCACGATCTCCTCGATGCCCTCGCCGAACGCCGCCGCGGTCGGCCAGCGGAGCGCCGGATCCCGTGCGAGGGCGCGGAACAGCAGCGCGCGCACGTCGTCCGGCACGCGCGCGCCGGCGCGATCGATCGCCCCGAGGTCGGCGTCGCGGATGCGGAGGAGGACATCGAGCTCCTTGCCCCCGCTGAAGAGCGGGCGAAGGATGAGCATCTCCGCCAGCACGATGCCGAGGGTGAAGATGTCGCTGCGGGCGTCGAGCTCGCGCCCCACCACCTGCTCCGGGGACATGTACCCGAGCTTGCCCTTCAGCTGCCCGGCGTCGGTCCGCCGCTCGATCTCCGCCGCGCGGGCGATGCCGAAGTCGGTGAGCTTCACCGCCCCCGTGCGATCGATGAGCACGTTGCCCGGCGAGACGTCCCGGTGAACGAGCGCCAGGGGCTTGCCCTGGTCGTCCCGCGCCGCGTGGGCGTACTCGAGCGCGTGGAGGATGGAGAGCGTGATGTGCAGGCAGACGTCGAGCGGGATCTCCTCACCACGGCCGGCCGCGGCGCGGATGAGGCGGGCCCCGGTGGTCCCGTCGACGTACTCCATCGCCATGTAGAGCTCCCCGTCCTGCTCACCGAAGTCGAACACCTGGACGATGTTCGGGTGGCCGAGGCGCGCACAGACCCGGGCCTCGTCGACGAACATCGCGACGAAGTCGGCGTCCCGCGCGAACTGGGGAAGGATGCGTTTGACCGCGACGACCTTCTGGAATCCGTGAGGTCCCGCGCGGCGCGCGAAATAGACCTCGGCCATCCCGCCCGTTGCGATCCGCCGGAGCAGCTCGTACGGACCCAGGCGCGGGGGCGCCGGGATGCTGGAGATGGTCATGCCTTGGACAAGCTTAACATGGCCGATTACGTTCGCGCTCCCGACATGTCGTCGAACGGCTCCCCGCCCACCGCCAGCGCGACCATGACCTCGACGAGGCCGGTCGCGCGCGCGGTGGCCATCACCGGGGCGGCCGGATTCCTCGGCAGTAACCTCATCGGCTCGCTGGAGGAGGACGATCGCGTCGGCCGCATCGTGGCGCTCGACTCGTCGCCCCTGCCCATCGCCGGCAAGAAGACGCGCTTCTACGAGGTCGACCTGACGCAGCCCACGGCCGAGGCGCGCGTCGCCGAGATCCTCGCCGCCGAGCGGGTCGACGCCATCGTCCACCTCGCCTTCCTGGCCGAGCCCACGCACGCGACCGCCTGGGCCCACGAGCTCGAGAGCGTGGGGACGATGCACGTGACGGTCGCGGCCCGGCAGGCCAAGGTGCGAAAGCTGGTGCTCTGGTCGCACACGTGGCTCTACGGCGCGCACCCGTCGAACCCGAACTTTCTGACCGAGAAGCATCCCCTCCGCGCCCCCAAGAGCGAGCCCTTCTTCGCCGACAAGATCGAGGCCGAGGAGCAGGCCCGGAAGCTCGCGCAGCGGTCGCCCGGCGTGGTCGTCACCATCCTGCGCATGGCGCCCATCCTCGGGCCCACGGTGCACAACGCCTTCACGCGCTACCTCGCGCGACGGGTGGTCCCCACGATGATGGGCTTCGACCCGCTGGTGCAGTTCCTCCACGAGGTCGACGCCATCGCCGCCTTGCACCTGACGCTCCTCCGCGACGTCCCGGGCACCTACAACATCGTGGGCGACGGGGTCCTGCCGCTCTCGACGGTCATCAAGGTGGCCGGGCGCATCGCCCTGCCCGTGCCCCATCCGCTCGCGAGGTCGCTGACCGCCCTCGGCTGGGTGGCGCAGCTGGTCGAGGCCCCGCCGACGTTTCTCAAGTACCTGCGCTTTCTGTGCGTGGCCGACGGGGCGCGCGCGCAGACAGCGCTCGGTTTCACCCCGGCCTACACGTCGCGCGAGGCGCTCCTCGACTTCGTGAACGCCCAGCGCCTGCGCGACGTGAAGCTCCTGGCGGAGACGGCGGCATGACGCGCCCCAAGACGCCGAAGCGGCCGAAGTCCCCGAAGGCCACGACGGTACGGCCGCCGTCCGTCCGCGAGCGAGCCGCCCCGTCCGACCAGGCGCCGGAGTCGGACGACGGCGGCGCCTCGGCCGCGCAGCTGCGCGAGGAGGGGACGGACCGTCCCGCCCGCGCGCCTCGGGTGCGCCGGCCACGGCCGCCGCCTCGCCCGACCGCCGCGACGTCGGCCCCCGCCATCCCGGTGGAGCGTCCGAGCGATCCGCACGTGGTCGCGCGCATCCGCGAGCTCGAGGAGCGGCTCGATCGGATGATCGACGAGCACGCGCGCGAGCGCCCCGACCCCCGCGGGGACGACGATGGGCCGCCGGTGCCGGCACGGTCGGAGCCGCCGCGTGCCCTCTCCTCCCGACCGCCCGACCCGGCGGGCATGCTCGACAGCGCGAAGGAGCTGCTCTCGACGGACTTCTACCTGCGCAAGTGGGGCCGGATGGGGCTGCGCAACCGCTCCGAGGAGGTCGACGAGTTCGGGTACGACCCCGTCTACGAGCAGAAGGCCCTCCCCTTCTTCGACTTTCTCTACGAGAAGTACTTCCGCGTCGAGGTGCATGGAGTCGAGCGCGTCCCCGCCGAGGGCCGGTGCCTGCTCGTGGCCAACCACTCGGGCACCCTTCCCCTCGACGGCGTGATGCTGAGGCGGGCGGTGAGCCGGGAGCACCCTCGGCGTCGCGAGGTGCGCTGGCTCGCGGAGGACGGCGTCTTCCATTTCCCGTTCCTCGGGAGCTTCAGCAACCGCCTCGGCGCGGTCCGCGCCTGCCAGGAGAACGCCGAGCGGCTCCTCGAGCACGGCGCGGCGGTGGCGGTCTTCCCCGAGGGCATGAAGGGGATCGGGAAGCTCTTCCGCCAGCGCTACCAGCTCCAGCGCTTCGGTCGGGGCGGCTTCGTGAAGCTGGGCCTGCGGACGCGGACGCCGGTCGTGCCGGTCGCGATCGTCGGCGGCGAGGAGACCAACCCGATGCTGAGCCGGGTCGAGTACCTCACGCGGGCCATCGGCATCCCCTACTTGCCGGTGACGCCGACCTTCCCGCTCCTCGGCCCCGTGGGGCTCCTTCCCGCGCCGACGAAATGGAAGATCTTCTTCGGCGAGCCGGTCGATCTGGAGGGCTACGGCGCGGAGTCGGCGGACGACGAGATCCTGGTCGGCCGGCTCACCGAGCAGGTCCGCGGCGAGATCCAGCAGATGCTCGACCGGGCCGTCGGCGAGCGGCGCTCGGTCTGGTTCGGGTGAGCGCCGCGGCTCCTCGCCCGCGAGGCCCGAGCGGCGTGCTGGTGCTCGACAAGCCGCGCGGCCCCACCAGCCACGACGTCGTCGCCCGCATCCGGCGTGCCCTCCGGACGCGCGAGGTCGGCCACGCCGGCACGCTCGATCCGATGGCCAGCGGCGTCCTCGTCGTGGCCGTGGGTGAGGCGACGAAGCTCGTCCCGTGGCTGACCGCGCACGAGAAGGCCTACGAGGCCACGATCGCGCTGGGGGTCGAGACCGACACCCTGGACGCCGAGGGACGGGAGACGCGGCGCGCCCCGCTCGACGCCGCGCTCGTCCTGGCGCTCGCCGACTCGCGCGGACCGTCGATCGCTCCGCGCCTGCGGTCGGCGCTGGAGGTGGAGCGCGCGCGGACGGCGCAGGTGCCGCCGGCGTTCTCGGCGATCCAGAAGGACGGCGAGCGCGCCTACGCGCGGGCCCGGCGAGGCGAGGCGGTGGCCCTCGAGCCGCGCGAGGTCCGCGTCCACCGGCTCGAGGTCGTCGCGTGCTGCGAGGAGCCTCCGTGGCTCACGGTGCGGGTCGAGGTGGCCAAGGGCTACTACGTCCGCTCGCTCGCGCGGGATCTGGCGGGGGGCCTCGGCACCCTGGGTCACCTCACGTCGCTGCGCCGGACGCGGTCCGGCTGCTTCACCCTCGACGAGGCCCTCCCGCTCGACACCCCCGTCGACGAGCTGGCGGCTCGCCTCGAGGACCTCACGCGCGCCGCGGCCCGCGCGCTCCCCGTCGCTCGCTTGACCGAGGTGGGCGCGCGCGACGCCCACCATGGGCGCGCCGTTCAGCCGGCGGACATCGACGCGCCCGTCCCCGGCCCCTGCGCGTGGCTGACGCCGCGCGGGGACCTCGTCGCCGTGGGCGAGCTCGACGCGTCCGGCGTCGGCCGCGTGCTCCGCGGCTTCGCCTGACCGCCCCCTCGCCTCACTTGCCCTTCGGAGCCTTCGCCGCGTCCTGCGCCAGCTTCAGCCTCTCCGCCGCCGGCTTCGCCAGCGAGCCCGTCGGCGCCAGCTCCAGGTACTTCGCGTACTCGGCCGCCGCCTCCTTGTAGTGCTTGGTGCTCGCGAGGCGCCCCGCCAGGTAGTAGTGCCCGGGCGCGTACGTGGGGTCCTTCGCCACCGCGGCCTTGAGATCCTCGAACGTCCCCTTCTCGTCCTTGAGCCCGAGCCGGCAGAGCGCGCGATCGGTCCGGGCCTCGCCGCCGTCCTTCATGCCCACGATGCGATCGAAGAGCTTCACGCAGGAGTCGAACTCGCCCGCCATGCGGTATTCGAAGCCGATCGACACGAGCATCGCGTAGTCGTCCTTCACGAGGTCGCGCGCGGCGTCGAGGTGCGGCGCCGCGCCGCGCGTGTGGGACGCGTTGAGCCAGTGCGCGAGCGTCAGGTGGTACATGGGCTCGCTCGGCTGCCCCTTGATGGCGGCCTCGAGCTCCGGCAACGCCGCGTCCTTGTCACCGCGCGTGGCCAGGGCGATGCCGAGGTTCTCGTGGAGCGCGGCGCTCCCGGGGTGCTTCGCGAGACCGGCCCTCGCGACCCCCAGCGCTTCGTCGAGCTGACCGGCGTCGATGTACATGCTGCTGAGGGCGGCGGCCGCCGTATCGAGGTCCGGCTTCACGGCGATGGCCGCCTTGTAGGCCTCCACCGCGGCCGGCTTGTCGCCGAGCTTCTCGCAGGCCTGGCCGAGGTCGAAGAGGGCGAGGAAGTTGTTCGGGTTCTTCTTGCTCGCCGCCTCGAAGCTCCGGCGGGCGTCGGCGTAGCTGCCGGCGTCGAACGCCTTCACGCCGGCGTCCATCTCCGCCGACGGCGGCGGCTCCGGGCCCGACGGCGGGGGCGGGGCCGTGTCGAGCGGCGGATCGTGCGTGCCGGGCGTGGTCCCCCCGGTCTCGGCGGGCGGGGCCGACCCGCCGCAAGCGGCCAGCGCCATCATCACCGCCCACGCGCTCATCGTCCGGATCGAGGCTCTCATGGCGCGTCATCCTCCCACTGTGCACGCGGCCGGGTAAAGCGCGGCGAGCCCGATGGTAGAGTACGGGCTCGTGAGCCCGGTCGACCAGACACTCGACGAAGTCGCGCACACCTCCGCGGGCTCGTCGGCGCGCGCGCCCATCCTCTTCGTCGTCCTCGAGGCCGACCGCCCCACCTCCCGCGGAGCGCGCTTCTCGCTCGTGGGCGTCGACACGGTCACGCTCGGCCGGGGCGACGCCCGCGTGGCGACGCGCAGCGCGGACGGCCGGTCCCTCGACGTCCGTCTACCCGGAAAGTGGCTCTCGACGCAGCACGCCCGGATCCGCGCGGTCGGGGCCGACTTCCTCGTCGAGGACGCCGGCTCGCGCAACGGCACGTTCGTGAACGGCCAGCGCGTCACGAGCCACGTCCTTCGCGAGGGCGACGTCGTCGAAGCCGGGCGCGTCTTCGTGGCGGTGCGCGGCGCGCCGGCGGCGGACGGTCCCATCGTCCGCGACGAAGACGCCGGCCGCTCGTCGCAGCCCTTCGGGTTCCGCACGCTCCTACCGGAGCTGGAGCAGAGCCTCTCGGCCCTCTCGCGCGTCGCGCGCCGGAGCGCCGTTCCCGTGCTCTTCCTCGGGGCGACGGGGTCCGGCAAGGAGGTCCTCGCGCGCGAGGTCCACGCGCTGTCGGGGCGAGGCGGGCAGTTCATTCCGGTCAACTGCGGCGCCCTGCCGACGTCGCTCGTCGAGGGGCTGCTCTTCGGACACGTGAAGGGCGCGTTCTCGGGAGCGTCGCGCGACGAGGTCGGCTTCGTGCGCTCGGCCGACGGGGGGACGCTGTTCCTCGACGAGATCGGTGATCTCCCGGCGACGTCGCAGGCGGCGCTGCTGCGCGTCCTGCAGGAGGGCGAGGTGATCGCCATCGGCGCCACGCGCGCGGTCAAGGTCGACGTGCGGGTCGTCGCCGCGACGCACCGGCCGCTCGAGGCCCTCTCGGACTCGGGCGGGTTCCGGAGCGACCTGCTGGCACGGCTCAAGGGGTACTCGCACCGGCTGCCGGCGCTCGGAGAGCGCATGGCCGACTTCGGCGTCGTCCTCGCCGACGTGCTGTCCCACGTCGCCGGGGAGCGCGCGGCGCGGCTCACGTTCGCTCCCGAGGCGGCGCGGGCGCTGCTCGCCTATCGATGGCCGCTCAACATCCGCGAGCTCTATCAGGCCATGGCGAGCGCGGTGGCCCTCGCTTCGGCCGACGTCATCGAGCCGCAGCACCTGCCGGCCGAGCTCTTCGCACCCCCGCCTCCCGCGTCGACTCCACCGGCGAGCGCGGCGTCGCCCGACCAGGCGCTCCGCGACCGCATCATCGCGCTCCTCCACGAGCACCGCGGGAACGTCACCGCGGTCGCGCGGGTGCTCGGCAAGGCGCCGGCGCAGATTCACCGCTGGATGCACCGCTTCCAGATCGATCCGGACACCTACCGGCCGGGGGGCGATTGAGGCGCGCCGGGGTCGCGTGCGCCGTCCTCGTCGCCGCGGGCGCGGGCTGCAGCTCCGTGCTGGGGCTCGACGCCCCGTCGCTCGATCCGTGCACGACGGGCACCGTGTGCCTCGACGCGACGGCCGACGTGACGGTAGACGCGAGCGACGCCGCGGCGATGGGTGACGCTACGGACGCGGGATCGATGGAGGCGGCGCCCGAGGCCGCGCCCGACGCCGCGCAGTGCGTGTGGGACGGCGCGGTGCCCGACGCGAGCACGCCCGGTATCCGATGCGGCGGCGGATGCGAGCCGGTGACCTACTGCACCGGCGAGACGCCCGTCTGCTGCCAGACCACGGCGACCAGCGGAGAGCCGGTCTTCGCGTGCACCAGCGAGGCGGCCTGCACCGGCTACGCGATCCTGTGCGTCAACGAGAACGACTGCTCGGGCAGCGAGGTCTGTTGCCACTACTTGGCCCACATGATCTGCGACACGGCGTGCACCAGCAACGAAGTCATCGCGTGCATCCCGGGCTCGCCCGACGACTGCCCTACCGGCAAGGCGTGCGACGTCCGCGTGTCGGACGGCGAGGGCGACGCCGCGGTGCCCGTGCCGTACTACGTCTGCGCGTTCTAGGAGAGAGGGATTGGCCGCAGAGGCGCGGAGACGCAGAGCAGTGAGCTTGGGATCGGACCCTCCTTTGCGGCTCTGCGGCCAATCCTCCCCCTAGAACGTCGTCATCACGGTCACGCGGCCGGGCCCGAGGAAGGCCTGCGTGGCTCCGTGGGCCGGGGCGAGCCACCAGAGGATGCCTCCGCCGACGACGGCGGCGGCGCCGGCGACCATGACGACGGTAGCCACGTCGGCCTGCGAGCGCGCGCCATTGCGCACGTCGAAGCCGTTCTCGTTGCAGCCGGCGGCGGGGCACTCGGCGGCCACCGAGTCGTATCGACCCTTCGCGGCGAGGGC
>JBEKGQ010000153.1:0-11340 GCA_050012715.1 Polyangiaceae bacterium | reverse complement strand
AGCGCGAGTGGGAGACCATCGCGTCGACCTTCGAGCCGTACGCGGTGTGGACCGCGGCCAGGCCGACGACGGACGTGACGAAGCTCGATCATGCCCGCGTCGTCGCGCTGGCCAAGGGCGACGCGCGGGCGCGCATCACCGATCTGGTGACGAGGGACGCCGCGCTCGCGACCGAGAGCAACCAGATCGAGGGGGTGGAGAAGCTCATTCGCTGCCAGCGCGACTTCGTCAAGCTGCTCCACAACTTCGTCAACTTCTCCCAGTTCTACGGCAAGCGGAAGGGCATCTTCCAGGCCGGCACGCTCTACCTCGACGCCCGGAGCTGCGATCTTTGCTTGCCGGTCGAGGATCCCGCCCGGCACGCGATGCTCGCCTCGCTCTCGCAGGCGTACCTCGCCTACTGCGACTGCGTGCGCCGCGCCGCGACCAAGGAGAAGCGGTCGATCGTCGCCGCGTTCACCGGCGGTGACACCGACAACCTGATGGTCGGCCGCAACGGCGTCTTCTACGACCGCAAGGGCGACGACTGGGACGCGACGATCACCAAGATCATCGACAACCCGATCAGCATCCGGCAGGCGTTCTGGGCGCCCTACAAGCGCTTCATCCGCCTCATCGAGGAGCAGGTCGCGAAGCGCGCCAAGGCCGCCGACGACAAGGCCAACACGAAGCTCCAGTCCACCGCGGTCGAGGTCGCCGCTGCCGGCGACGAGAAGCCCGACGACGAGGCGAAGAAGGTCCCGCCGGCGAAGGAAGCCGCGGTCAAAGAGGCGCCCGCCAAGGAGGCGCCGAAGGAGGAGGAGAAGGGCATCGACGTGGGCACCGTCGCGGCGATCGGCGTCGCCGTCGGCGGCATCGCCACGTTTTTCTCGAGCATCCTGGCGATGTTCTTCGGGCTCGGCTGGTGGGCGCCCTTCGGCATCTTCGCGCTGATGTTGGCCATCTCCAGTCCGTCGATGCTCATCGCGTGGCTCAAGCTGAGGCAGCGCAACATCGGGCCGATCCTCGACGCGAACGGCTGGGCGGTGAACGCGATGGCGCGCATCAACATCCCGTTCGGCGGCGCGCTCACCGGTCTGCCGACGCTTCCGGCGGGGGCATCGCGCTCGCTGCAGGATCCCTTCGCCGAGAAGAAGCGGCCCTGGAAGCTCTACGCCTTCCTCGCCTTCCTCGTGATCCTCGCGGGGGTCTGGTTCTTCGGGAAGGCCGACGCGTACCTGCCCGAGAAGGCGCGCGCCGCCATCGTGCTGCACCGCACGCCCGAGCCGGCCGCCGTGGCGTCGGAGAAGCCGGCTTCGGTCGCGCCGGAGAAGAAATGACGCTCCCGCTTCACCGTCTCGAAATGAAAGGACCCATCGTGCCCAGATCGCTCCTCGCCGTTGCTCTCGCCGTCGTCAGCCTCCCGCTCGGAGGAGGAGTCGCCCTCGCCCAGAGCACGCTCTCGGGCGCACCTCCCCCCGACGAGAAGGCCATCGTCGCCGCGCCGACGGCGCCCGGCGCCGTGCCGGACGAGGCCAAGCCCCCGACCGACGGCACGACCGGCTCGCTGTCGGCGGGCGGGCAGTGGGTGACGGGCAACTCGAACCTGCTCGCGATGACCGCGAATGGATCGTTCGACATGCGTCGCGGCGCGAACGAGTTCGGGGCGGGACTGCTCGCGAACTACGGCCAGTCCACGCCGCCCGGCGGGCAGTGGGCGGTCGAGACGGCGGAGAACGTCCAGGGCAAGCTCCGCTACGACCGCTTCCTCTCCCCCCCCGCTGCGATCTTCCTCCTCGTGACGGGCCGGCAGGACCGCTTCCAGGGCCTCAACTTCCGGCTGAACCTGGATCCTGGCTTCAAGTACCTGTTCATCAAGACGCCCGCGGACGCGGTGTGGGCGGAGGCAGGCTACGACTTCCAGTACGACAACCGGAGGTCGGACTCCCTCGGCATCACGGCGCCGACCGGAGCCGCGAGCGCGCTCGAGCCGGTCCCCGTCTCCGGATGCACCCCGACGGACCCGAACTACACGACGAGCGGCAACATCACGCCGTGCGCGCAGTCGATGCTGCCGCAGACGCAGATCTACAACTCGGCGCGTCTCTTCGCGGGCTTCCGGCATGCGTTCAACAAGGACGTCACCCTCGGGGCGGGCGTCGAGTACCTGCAGAGCATCGTGGCCGTCAACGCGGGTCAGGCGGGTGACGTGTACGACTCGCGCCTGAACTTCGACGCGCTCTTCGCCTCCAAGATCAGCGGCGGTCTGTCGCTCGGCCTCGGCATCCACGCCGCCTACGACCGCTTCCCGTTGCCGGGGAAGAAGGACCTCGACACGGCGTCCACGCTGACCCTCATCTACTCGTTCAGCGACCTGCCCACGCCGCCACCGCCGCCGTGCCCGTGCCCGGCCGCGCCGCCGCCTCCTCCGCCCCCGCCTCCGGCATGGGTCCCGCCTCCGCCTCCTCCGCCTCCGGTCGCGCCCCCGCCGCCGTCCCCTCCGGCATCGTCGACCGGCCCGATCTGAGCCGCGGTCAATCCCAGCGGATCTCGACGCTGAATGCCCCGATGCCGAGGGGATCGTCCGGAGAGCTCGTCCTCAGCGGCCCGCAGTACGTCTGGGTGTTCTTCGCCCCGGCGAGCTTGAACAGCGCCTGCACGTACCCGTCGAGGATCCCGCCCCACCACCAGTAGAGCTGGTTGGCGATGCCCTCCCTCGTCATGCGGGCGCTGTTCGCGTCGATGCGCTCCACGACGATCGTCCCGTGGTCGAAGTACTGCGACGAGATCGACCCGAGCTTCTTCACGAGCATGTGCGGCGACACGAGCTTGAGGAGGAGCGAGTAGATCCCCCGAGCGTCGGCGGCGGCCTGCAGCGCGCTCGCGCTCGCGACGGACTCGGTGGCCGGCATGCCGCGCAGCTCCGCGGCGGCCACGTCGAGATAGGCGTGCGCGAACAGGTCGTACCAGCTGGCCGCGAGGATGGGCCCCTCGAGGTACCGGCGCACACCGGGGTCGTCGATGGCTTCGAGGACCGCTCGTCGCCCGCCCGGCACCACGCGGTCGTAGACCGCCATGCGCGCGCGGAGCCCGTGCCCCTTCACCCGGAACGGATTCTCGCCCGCCGGGCGCGGCATGTTGCAACTCGGGACCTTCCAGTTGGGCAAGACGCTCGCTTCAGAGCTGCATGCTCTTGATCTCGAGGAACTCCTCGAAGCCCCATTTGCCGTACTCGCGCCCGCGTCCCGACTGCTTGTAGCCGCCGAAGGGGGCGGTGGGGTTGAAGGCCGCGCCGTTGATGTCGACCTGCCCGGTCCGGATGCGTCGCGCCACGCGCTTCGCGCGCTCGACGTCCGACGACCAGACCCCGCCGCCGAGGCCGTAGGGCGAGTCGTTGGCGATGCGGATGGCGTCCTCCTCGTCGTCGTACGGGATGATGCAGAGGACCGGCCCGAAGATCTCCTGCTGCGCGATGGTCATCGCGTTCTCGACGTTCGCGAAGACCGTCGGCTTCACGAAGTACCCTTTGGGGTGGTCCGCCGGCTGCTCGGGGCCCCCGGTGACGAGGGTCGCCCCCTCCTCGACGCCCTTCGTGATGTACGCGCGGACCCGCTCTTGCTGCGTCTTCGAGACGAGCGGACCTAGGTAGCTCCCTCCCGGGGCGAACGACTCGGCGGCGCTCTTCGCAATGCACACCGCCTCGTCGTGCTTCTTCCGGGGGACGAGCATGCGCGTCCACGCCGAGCAGGTCTGTCCCGAGTTCAGGTAGCAGTTCTGGACGCCCCTCTTCACCGCCGTGGCGAGGTCCGCGTCGTCGAGGATGACGTTGGCGCTCTTGCCGCCGAGCTCGAGGGCCACGCGCTTCACCGTCTGCGCCGCCACCTCGCTCACCCGCCGGCCCGCCCGCGTGGAGCCGGTGAAGCTCACCATGTCGACGCCGTGGTGGGCGGAGATCGCCTCGCCCACCGTCTGCCCGTCACCGCTCACCAGGTTGAAGACGCCGCGAGGCAGGCGAACCGAGTCGACGATCTCGGCGAGCACGAACGCGCTGAGCGGCGCGACCTCGCTCGGCTTGAGCACGACGGTGCATCCCGCCGCCAGCGCTGGCGCAACCTTCGCCGCGATCTGGTGGAGCGGGTAGTTCCAGGGCGTGATGCACCCGACGACGCCCACCGGCTCCTTCACGACGAGGGAGTTGCCGCTCTGCTCCTCGAAGACGTAGCTCGTCGCGGTCTGAGCCGCGGCGCCGAAGGTCAGCGTGGGGAGGCCCGCCTGGATCATCTTGCTGAGTCCGACCGGCATCCCCACCTCCGCCGAGATCGTCTCCGCGATCTCGTCGGCCCGCGCGGCGAGGCCGGCCTGGATCTTCTGGAGGTAGGCGGCGCGCTCCGCGGGGGCGGTGGCGGACCACGCGTCGAACGCGGCTCGGGCGGCGCGCACGGCGCGGTCCACGTCGGCGGCGTCCCCCGCGGGGATGCGGCCGATGACCTCCTCGGTCGAGGAGTGGGTGACGTCGAAGGACCCCTTGCCGGATGCGGGCGTCCACTCTCCGCCGATGTAGAGCTTGTCGTACGTCTTCATCGCAGCCTCCGTCCTTTCGCCCTCGTCGAGGCGGGTCAGGATTGGCGCGAAGCTCCCACCTGTCAACGCACGTCAGCGGCTCACGGCGCGAGCATCGTCGCGAACCGCTCGGGGACGTGGATCCCCTCTTCGAGGAAGCGAGCGCGTGCGCGGGCGGCTTCGTCACGCCGGCGCGGGTCGAGCGCGCCCGCGCGCATCCGGGCCGCCGCGGCGTGTAGCTTCATCCCCTGGGCCTCGAGCGACGTGGCCGCCGACGCGTAGACCCTGGCCGCCTCGACCGGAGCGTCGCGGAGCGCCCCCACCCCCGCGCGGAGGAGCCGCGCCATCGCCGAGGACCAGCGCATGTCCAGCCGCTCGATGCCGCGGGCGTTCTTCTCCACCGCGACGAGCAAGGCATGCCGCGGCGCCCCGTGGACGAGGCGGGCCGCGCCGAGCGTCGTCCGCCCGGCGAGATCGAACATGATGGCGCGGTTCATCCGCGTGAGAAGCAGCTGCGAGCCCTCGACCGCGGGCCAGTGCTCGCGAACGCGCGCCTGCGCTCCGCGGAGGTCGCCCACGTAGAGGTCCGTCTCCGCCTGCGTGAAGAGATCGAGCAGGTGCTGCTGGTGAAAGCCTCGACGCGACCACCCCCGCAGCGCCTCACTCGACTCCCGCCGGCTCGCCGCGTCGTCGTCGGCGGCGAGCCTCAAGTAATGCGACGAGCCGGTCTGCACGTTCATCGCCGCGTAGCGGTCGCCTCGCTCGATGGCGTCGCGGTGGGCCACCTCCACGCGGCGCCCGAGCTCGCGGAGCTCCCCGAGGAACCCGAGGGAGTAGAGCGCGAACGCCTGCAGGCTCGCCAGCTCCCACGCCACGTTGGTGCAGTCGGTCCGGAAGCGCGCTCGCGCCTCGTCGCACCGCGCGACACACTCCCGCCACCGCCCGTCCCCGAACGCCGCCGTGGCGCGCGCGAAGACGAGCCACGCCGAGGCGTAGGCGTCGTGATGAAGCTCCGCCAGGCGCTCGGCCTCGCGCAGCAGCTCGGGGGCTCGGCGCTTGGCCATACCCCCTTCGTGCGTGGCGAAGCCCGAGGCCATCGCGAAGCTGCGGGCGAGCCGCCCGGGCTCGCCGGCGTCGAGGGCGAGGCGGAGCGTGCGCGCCTGGAAGTCCGCGGCCCGCACGAGGTCGACGAGCGACAGGCCGAGCGTCACCGACCAGCACGCGTCCACGCGCTCGAGCTCGAGCGGGGGGATGCTCTCGGCACTCCGCAGGGTGAAGCGCTGCCCTCGAACGAGGAGCCGCGCCTTGTTCCAGAGCAGGGAGGCCACGGCGAGGCGGGGCGTGCGCGGCAGATGCACGCCGACGGCACGGAGCACGTCGCCCATCGCGTCGAGGCCCTCGTCGATGTGGCCGCTGCGCAGGAGCTGCTCGGCCGCGCGACGGCGGAGGTCGACCGCCTCCTCGGCGCCCGCGCGCGCCGCCGCGGCGAGGTAGTGGGAGGCCGCTTCGGGCCCGCGCCCGGCGTTCGCGAGCGCGTTGCCCGCGAGGGTGTGGGCGCGCAGGACGTCGCGGTGCCCGCTCGGCAGGAGGTCGAGCGCCGTGCGGGCCAGGGCGGCAGCGCGCTCGAAGGCGAGGGAAGCGGCGGCGTCCTCCGCCGCCCGCAGCGTGAAGTGCGCCGCCTTGTCGGTCGCGCCCGCACCCCGCCAGTGCAGCGCGAGGGCCGCCGGATCGGCGTCCCCCGAAGCCTCGAGCGCCGTCGCCAGCTTCTCGTGCCACGAGCGCCGGACGCCGTCGTCGAGGCGCGCCAGCACCGCCTCGCGGACCCGGTCGTGATACGCCTCGACGCGCTCGGCGCCTTCACCGCGAGCCGTGCGAAGCAGGCTCTCGGCCCTCAGCAGCGCGGCCCGTGACGCGAGGACGCTCCGGTCGGCTTCGCCGGTCGCGCGCGCGGCGGTCGCCAGCGTCACGGGGGCGCCCGCGACGGCCACGAGCTCGATCACCGCCCGCGCGCGCTCGTCCAGGCGCGACACGCGTGCCCACAGCGCGTCGTCGAGGTGCACGTCGCCCCCGGAGTGACGAGCGTGGCGGGCCAGCTCGGCCATGAACAGCGGGTGTCCTCTCGCCTCGTCGGCGATCGACTGCGCGCTCTTGGCGGTGGGCGTCCCGGCTCGTGACAGAAGGTGCGTCGCCAGCTCGAGGGCCTCGTCGCGATCCAGTGGCGCCAGGTGAACGTCGCGCGTCGCGAACGGCAGCTCGCCGGCTTCCGCCCGCGCCGTGCACACGAGGAGCATCGACGGGGCCAGCGGCGGACGGACGATCTCGCCGAGGAGCGTCAGGCTGTCGGCGTCGGCCCACTGGAGATCGTCGATGGCGACGACCAGCGGCTGCGCCCGCGCCACGCTGCCGAGCAGCTCCCGCAGCGCGGCGAAGGAGCGGGCGCGGGCCTCCCGCGGCTCGAGCGTGCCGCGATCGTTCGAGTCCGGGTCGGCGAGGGCCTCGAGGCGGCCGAGGACCGGGAACAGCTGCGGCAGGAGCGCCGACGAATCGGGCAAGAGCGAGGCGGCGATCTCCGCGGGCAGGTTCGTCAGATGGTGCGTGAGGGCGTCGACCACGCCGTCGACCGCCTTGTAGGGGACGAGCTCGCGCTCCGTGCAGCGGCCGGACAGAACGAGGGCGCCGGCCGCCGACGCCTGGTCGGCGAAGCGACGGACGAGCGCCGTCTTGCCGACGCCCGACTCGCCCACGATCCGGACGACCACGAGGGTCCCGGCTCGCGCGGTGGCGAAGGCCTCTTCGAGCAGCGCGAGCTCCCCTCGGCGCCCGACGAAGGATGCGCGTCCGGTGCTCGGGGGCGTCCACGACGCGCGGGTACGCTCGCCGTGCAGGGCGAGGCGCTGGAGCACGTCGTCGCCGCCGGGGCGGGCGTCGGGATCGATGCGCAGCAGGTCGGCGCAGAGCGCGTCGAGATCGGCCGGGAGATCCGGCGCGAAGGCGCTCGGCCGCGGCGGCGACTCTCGCTGCTTGCGCATGAGGATCTCGGTCGCGGTTCCCTCGAACGGGAGCCGGCCGCAGAGCGCGAAGTGGAGCAGGACGCCCACCGCGTACCAGTCGGCCTTGGCCCCGACCCGACCGAGCCTCGCCTGCTCGGGCGCCATGTACCCGACGGTGCCGAGCAGCGAGTCGTCCATGGTCAGGCGTCGCGGCGCCGTGTCCGTGACGAGGCCGAAATCGAGCAGCACGACCCGGCCGCTCGGCGTCACGAGGATGTTCGAAGGCTTGATGTCCCGGTGCACCTTGTCCGCGGAGTGGAGCGCCGCCAGGCCGCGGGCCAGCTGGGCCAGCGCGGCGCGCAGACGGGGCTCGTCGAGCGCCGGCAGCGGCTCCTGGTCCCGCTCTCGCCGTGGCTCGCCCGAGAGGGCCTCGGCGATGCGCGCCCGCACGCGCGCCACCGCCGCCGACGTGGGCTCGTCCTCCGTCTTGTAGCCGAGCGGGCGCACGTGGGAGAGAAAGTCGACGCCGCGCACGAGCTCCATCGTGAAAAACCAGCGCCCCCCCTCCTCGACGAGGTCGCCGAGCTGCACGAGATTCGGGTGCTGCAGCCCCTCGAGGGCGCGGAACTCTTGCTTGATGTGGAGGATCGTGCGGGCATCGAAGCTCCGCAGCGTCTTCAGCGCGACGTGCGCGCCGTGCTCGCGATCGAGGGCCTCGTAGACCACCCCCATGCCGCCCGCCCCGAGGCGCCTGACGATCTCGAAGCGGGCCGTCCCGCCGAAATCACCCTCGTAGGCCTGCACGGATCGAACGTACCCCTCCTGGCCGCCGCCTCTCAGCCGAAATTGCGCTGAAGAAACGCGTTGTAGAGCGTGCGGTCCGGGTCGACCTGGGACTTGAGGGCCAGGAACTCCGTCACCCGCGGATCGTACATCTTCGCGAGGATCGCCTTGGGCGCCCGCACGTTCTTCACCAGGTAGACCCGGCCCCCGGCCTGCAGGCACGTGTCGCTCAGCTCCTCGAAGCACGTCGTGATGGTGGCCAGGCGGGCCTCGCTGTTCGTCTCGAAGGCGAAGCTCACCGCGAAGCCGGCCATGCCGTTGCTCGCGGACATGAGGAAGTTGTCGTCCCGCGGGATGAAGAGGACGTCCATCATCGTGGGCTCCACGTTCGCGTCCTGAAAGCGCTTGTCGCACGCGTTCAGGAAGTCGAGCAGCCGCTGGTCGGCAGTCTGCCACTCGTGGACGTCGGAGTGGGCGGGGATGATGAACGTCTGCTGGATGCTCTTCCACGCGAACCCGAGGTTCGTCGCGATCTCCTTCGCGCGGACGGTGCCGTCCATCATGAAGGTGAACCCGTCGAGGTCGTCGATGTAGCGCGTGTTCGGCTTGAGCAGCCGGTAGAAGAGATCCCACGCTGTCCCGACGAGCGCCGGCACGCGCAGCAGGAACTCGGTCACGAGGCGGAGCGTCGTGTACGGCTCGTGGCACGGCATCCGGTGGCGGTCGGGCGAGATCGTGTACCGCGAGTGGATGACGATCGCCTTCTGCTTGCCGTCGTGGGACGAGAGCGCGGAGAAGATCGAGTCGGGCTCGTCGGGCCCCTTCGCGATGGCGCGGCGCACGAGGGGGACGAGCTCCTTCGCGAGCTGCTGGAAGCTGGCGTAGTCGAACACGTAGGACTCGACGCCGATGCGTCCGTTCGTCTCGCCGACGTAGTGGAGCTCGTACGTGATGCTCGTCACCGCGCCGAGGTACCCGAGCCCGCCGATGACGCCGTAGAAGAGGCGCTCTTCCAGGGTCGTAGCGGCGCGCTTGGCGGGCGGGCGGGGGCAGTGGTGGACGGTGCCGTCGACCGTCATCAGCTCGAACGATTCGATGTGGTGCCCCTCCTTGCCGAACCTCGGCGAGAAGCGCGACAGGCAGTCCCCCGACATGGTGCCGCCGGCGGTGGCGTGCTCGGTGGTGACGGTGACGAACGGCACGAAGCCGAGGGGCTCGAGGCGCCGGAAGATGGCCCCCCACGTCGCCCCGGGCCCGACCGTCATCCGCTGGGCCTTCGCGTCGATGACGATGCGGTCGAAGCTCGTCATCGAGACGACGATGTGCGGCGGGGGATCGGGATCGAGATCGTCGCCGAGCGACTGGTCGTCGAAGGAGTGGCCCGCCGCGCGGAACGTGATGCGCGCCTTGGCGCCGCGGGCCCACGCGAAGATGCGCGCGAGCTCGGCCTCGTCGCGCGGCACGTAGACGAGCGAGTCGGAGGTCTCTAGCTGCGTAAAGGAAGAGAGGATGGTCTGCTCGTGGGGGATGTCGCAAAGCTCGATGGGCGGGATCATCGGGCGGGAATGCTAGAGCACGCCAAGCGCCGGGGTCACCTTTCCTCGGCGGCACCGAGGAGCGCCGGGAGATCCTCGGCGTTGCGGGAGCGCGCCGGGAGAAGAGGATCGTCGCCGGCGAGAAAGCGGGCCTCGGCGTCGGGCTCGGAGAGGGCGATGCGCAGGGCGGCGTGGAGCTCGTAGTGGTGTGGGGGGCGACCGGCGTGGGCGAGGCCCTCGAGCCAGCCGAGGACCAGGCCAGAGAGGTTCCACTTCAGGGAATGGGCCATCGGGATCAGCGTGTCGAGCGTCGGGTCGGCGTGGACCGCGGCGCAGACGGCGGCGTCGGTCGAGTGATGACGACGGCACGCGATGGGGCGCACGTCGTAGGCGGTGCACGCTCCGTCGGCGCCGAGGAGAGCGCACGGGGGCTGCTGCCGGTGGTAGGCGCGCCCGTCGAGGCCCGCGACGGCGGCGGCCGTCTCCGCGATGCGAGCATCCCGGGCGGCGTCGGGACGCGACCGGAGGGCGCGCGCGAGGAGGAACACCTCGGGAGCCGTCAGCTCGACCCGCTGGTGGCAGCACGAGCTGCACCCCCGGGCACACGCCGGCTTTGCATCGCCCGAGCGGTCGGAGGCGAGCCAGTGCACGAGAAACGCGTCGACGTTCGCGCCCACCCGCTCGGCCACGACGACGGGATCGAGGCCCGCCTCGAGCACGTTGCGCACCTGTTCCCGGGCATCGGGTCGGGGACCGGCGTCGACGCCGCCGTAGAGAGGGAGAGTCCGGCGCAGGGTCAGCCTATGGCGTCGACGGCATCGGCGCCGACGACGGCGTCGACGGCATCGGCCCCGACGACGGCGTCGACGGGACCTGGGTCGGGACCAGCGGCACGACCAGCGCGGCCGGAGCACTCGGCACGACCGGCGGCGCGCTGAGCGCGACGGTAGGCGACGTGGAGCTCGCCGACGGCGGTGGTAGCGCGATCTCGCCGACCGATGGCGCGAACGCTGGGGCCGTCAGGGGCGGGGCGCGCGGCGTCGATGGATCGACGGCGACGACGGTCGGCGGAAGCGTCGCGCTCGGCGTGACCGCGGGCGGCATCGACGAGCGTACCGCGAGCAGGAAAGCGACCGAGAGGCCCGCGACGACCGTCGCCACCGCGATCGCAGCGGCCGTCCTCCCCGCAGCGCCACCTTTCGCGCCCGTCCGCGCCCAGGTCGAATCGGTCTGCCGCGCCGCACGGGGCGGCGTGGACGGGGGCGTCGAGGGCACCTTCGGCAGCGAGGGCGTGGACGGCACGATCGCCGAGCCGTACTCCCCCGACGGCGGCAGCGCGGCACGCGAGACGCCGGCCTTGCGCAGCGTCTTGAGGACGCGCTCGACCGACAGCTTCGCGTGCTTCGAGCCGAAGTCCTTCAGGGCGATCGCCAGCTCGCTCACGCTGGGGTAGCGACCGTCTCTGTCCTTCGCGAGGCACGTCGCGATGATCT
>JBEKGQ010000152.1:11378-12917 GCA_050012715.1 Polyangiaceae bacterium | reverse complement strand
GACGTAGACGCGCCGGATGGCGGTGCACTTCTGGCCGGTCTTCTGCGTCATGTCGCGCACGACGTCGCCGACGAAGAGGTTCACGAGGTCCGAGCCATCCGCGGCGTCCGGGCCGAGGACGGCGGCGTTGAGGCTGTCGGCCTCGACGTTCACGTGGGCCGACGCGTGGGTGAAGGCCTTGCCGCCGCGGAGCGTCCCCGCCGTTCCGCCCGAGCCGGTGAAGGCGAGCACGTCCTGCCCGCCGAGCCGGTCCAGCAGATCGCCGGCCGACCCGCAGACCAGCGAGAGGACGCCGTCGGGCAGCACCTTCTCGTCGACCAGGATCTCGACCATGCGGTGCGCGAGGAGCGCCGTGCTCGTGGCTGGCTTCGCGATGACGGGCATCCCGGCGAGCAGCGCGCACGCCGCCTTCTCGCCGAGCCCCCACGCCGGGAAGTTGAATGCGTTGACGTGCACCGCCACCCCGGAGCGGGACACGTAGAGGTGCTGCCCGAAGAGCCGCGCGCTCCGGCCGAGCTGCGCGCCCTCGCCGTCGACGAGCACCTGCGTGTCGCCGAGCTCCGGGGCCAGGTCGGCGTAGGCCGCGAGCGTCCCGATCGCGCCATCGACGTCGAACTTCGCGTCGGAGCGCGTGTTGCCGCCGTTGGCGATCCCCACCGCGAGCAGCTCGTCGCGCTTGCCGTGGATCGCCTTGCTCATCGCGCGGAGGAGCTCGCCGCGCTGGCGGAACGTCATCGCCCGGAGAGCGGCCCCGCCGCGCTCGCGCGCGAAGGCCAGCGCGGCGCCGAAGTCGACGCCCTCGGTCGACGCGGTGGCGAGCGCCTCCTCCGTCGCCGGATTGACCAGCGTGGCCGCGCGACCCTTGCCCGCCACCCACTCGCCGCCCACGTAGCTCGAGAGCTCCTTCATCGCTTGCCGGCTCCTTTGGTGTTCCGTACCGAGGCCACGATGCGCGCGGCCGCCTCTTCGAACGTCGCGCTCGACGTGTCCACGACGTGATCCGCGAGCGCGTAGAGCGGGCGGCGCGACCGCAGGAGCGCCTTCAGCTCCGACATCGCGTTGGCGCGGTTGCGCATCGGCCGCGCGTCCTGGCGAAGCACGCGGTCCCAGTGGTCCTGCGGCTTCGCGCGGAGCCACACGGTGGTCGCCCGCTTGCGGAGGAGCGCGTACGTCTCCGGCGCGGTGACGATCGAGCCCCCCGTCGCCAGCACCGCGGCCGGGTGCGCGTCGAGGAAGCCGCGGAGCACGTCGTGCTCGAGCCGCCGGAACCAGGCCTCGCCGTGCATCTCGAAGATGGTCGCGAGCGGCATCGCGGCCTCGCGCGCGACGAGCGCGTCGAGCTCGTAGAACGGGACGCCTAGGTGGCGCGCGACCTCGGGGCCGAGCGTGCTCTTGCCGGCCCCGCGGAGGCCGAGGAGCGCCACGACCTTGCGCAGCGGCGTGCCCTTCGACGGCCGCGCGGCCAGGAGCTCGGCCGCGCTCGTGCCGAGCGCCACCGCCACGTCCTCGAGGCGCGCCACCGAGATGTTGCCCGAGCCC
>JBEKGQ010000152.1:0-11373 GCA_050012715.1 Polyangiaceae bacterium | reverse complement strand
AGCGCTCACTCACGTCGGCCCGCGACGCGAGCGTGCGGAGCGTGAGCCCGAGGTCGGTCCTCCGCGCGCGAACCGCGGTGCCGAGGGCGCGAAGGAGCTCGCTTCGCTGGCTCGCGCGATCTTCAGGAGCAGCAGTATAGTTCATGGCCAACGTCTGCAGGCACTATACTACTTGCCCGGACGCCCGTCTCGCTCTAACGTTTCTCCAACGTCATGGGCGCCCACGTCGACGACTCCTCCCTCCCGCCGGTGCGCTTCGAGACGCACCCCGACCGCTACCGCCACTGGCGCCTCGAGCTGCCGGCCGAATACGGCGGGGCCGTCGCGCGCCTCGTCATGGACGTCCGCGAGGGCGAGGGGCTCCGGCCGGGCTACCCGCTCAAGCTCAACTCGTACGACCTCGGGGTCGACATCGAGCTGGCCGACGCGCTGACGCGCATCCGCTTCGAGCACCCCGACGTGAAGGCCCTTGTCTTCACGAGCGGGAAGGACCGCATCTTCTGCTCCGGCGCCAACATCTACATGCTGGGGAGCAGCACCCACGCCTTCAAGGTCAACTTCTGCAAGTTCACGAACGAGACGCGCCTCTACCTCGAGGAGATGAGCGCGGAGTCGGGCGTGGCGAGCCTCGCGGCGGTGGCGGGGACGGCGTCGGGCGGCGGGTACGAGCTCGCCGTCGCGTGCGACGAGATGGTGCTCGTGGACGACGGGTCGAGCGCGGTCAGCCTGCCGGAGGCGCCGCTGCTCGGCGTCCTCCCGGGGACGGGCGGGCTCACCCGCCTCGTCGACAAGCGCAAGGTGCGGCGCGATCTGGCCGATGCGTTCTCGACCGTGGCCGAGGGCGTGCGCGGCAAGCGGGCTCTCGAGTGGGGCCTCGTCGACGAGGCGCCGTCGAAGAAGGACTTCGAGGCCACGGTGAAGCGCCGCCTCGACGCGATGGTGGCGCGCAGCAAGCGCCGCCCGGTGACGGCGGTGAAGCTCGAGCCGCTCGGCGCCGAGCGCCGCTACGTCACGATGACCATCGACGACGCAGCCCGCACCGCGACGCTGACCGTGCGCGCGCCCGACGGGCCCGAGCCGCGGACGCCGGAGGAGCTGGCGAAGGCCGGCTCGAGCGCGTGGGCCATCCGCGCCTGGCGCGAGCTCGACGACGCGCTGCTCGATCTCCGGTTCAACCGCCCCGGCATCGGCGTCGTCGCGCTGAAGACGGTGGGCGACGCGGAGGCGGTGCTCGCGGTGGACGCGATGCTGGCGAAGCACCGGGACGACGGCCTCGTCCGCGAGGTGACGCTGCTCGTTCGCCGCGTCTTGAAGCGCCTCGACATGACGGCCAAGAGCCTCTTCGCGATGATCGAGCCGGGGAGCTGCTTCGCCGGCTCGCTGATGGAGCTCGCGCTCGCCGCCGACCGCGTCTTCATGCTCGACCACCCGGACGAGAAGGTCGAGGTGCGCCTCTCGCCGATGAACGCCGGTCCCCTCCCCATGGGCAACGGCCTCACCCGCCTGCAGAGCCGCTTTCTCCGCGAGCCGGAGCGGGTCGCGCGGGCGCTCGAGCACCCCGGGCCGTTCGACACCAGGGCCGCCGTCGCGGCCGGGTTCGTCACGTTCGCGCCCGACGACATCGACTGGGACGACGAGATCCGCATCGCCTTCGAGGAGCGCGCGAGCATGTCGCCCGACGCGATGACCGGCATGGAGGCGAGCCTCCGCTTCGCCGGCCCGGAGACGATGGAGACGAAGATCTTCGGCCGACTCACGGCCTGGCAGAACTGGATCTTCCAGCGGCCGAACGCGGTCGGCCCTCGCGGCGCGCTCACCCTCTATGGCAAGCCCGAGCGCGCCGAGTTCGATTTCAACCGGACGTAGCCGAACGTTAGAAAGTCCCCTGCCCCATGTCGGACGTCGTCAACAGCGAGCGCATCCCGAACAACGTTCACCTCTCGGACGACAAGCGCCTGCAACGCGCGCTCGAGGAGTGGCAGCCCAACTACCTCCAGTGGTGGCGGGAGATGGGCCCGAGCGGCTTCCAGGAGGACCAGGTGTTCCTCCGCACCGCGATCAGCGTCGACACCGACGGCTGGGCGAACTTCGGCTACGTGAAGATGCCCGACTACCGGTGGGGCATCTTCCTCGCCGACCAGGAGAAGGACCGCACGATCGGCTTCGGGGACGACTTCGGCAAGCCCGTCTGGCAGCAGGTCCCCGGCGAGCACCGGAACACGCTGCGCCGCCTCATCGTGACCCAGGGCGATACGGAGCCGGCGAGCGTCGAGCAGCAGCGCATGCTCGGGCACTCGTGCCCGTCGATGTACGATCTCCGGAACCTCTTCCAGGTGAACGTCGAGGAGGGACGGCACCTCTGGGCGATGGTGTACCTGCTCCAGTCGTACTTCGGGCGCGACGGCCGCGAGGAGGCCGAGGGCCTCCTCCAGCGCCGCAGCGGCGACCAGGACAAGCCGCGCATGCTCGGCGCCTTCAACGAGCCGTGCACCGACTGGCTCTCCTTCTTCATGTTCACGTTCTTCACGGATCGGGACGGCAAGTTCCAGCTCCTCGCCCTCGCCGAGAGCGGCTTCGATCCGCTCGCGCGCACGACCCGCTTCATGCTGACCGAGGAGGCGCATCACATGTTCGTCGGCGAGACGGGCATCCTGCGAGTCGTCGACCGCACCGCGGGGCAGATGGCGGCATCGAAGAAGGACCACCCGGACGACGTGCGCAAGCTCGGGGTCGTGGACTTGCCCACGATGCAGAAGTACCTGAACCTCTGGTACTCGCTGTCGCTCGATCTGTTCGGCGGGGAGATCAGCTCCAACGCGGCGAGCTTCTTCGCGTCGGGCATCAAGGGCCGCGCCAAGGAGGAGCAGTTCGAGGACCACCGCGCGCTGACGGGGACGTACGCCATGGACGTCCCGAAGGACGGGCGCCTCGAGAAGGAGGACGTGCCGCTCCGCAACGCGATGAACGAGGTGCTCCGCGACGCCTACGTCGAGGACTGCCAGCGCGGCGTCGACAAGTGGAACCGCACCATCGCCGGCCACGGGGTCTCCTTCGAGCTGAAGCTCCCGAGCCGTCGCTTCCACCGGCACATCGGGATCTACGCCGGCGTCTTCGCCGACCCGCAGGGCAGCCTGCTGACGAAGGACGAGTGGGAGAAGCGGAAGGACGACTGGCTACCGGGCGACGCCGACAAGGCGTTCGTGCAGAGCCTGATGACGAAGGCGGTGTCCGACCCGAAGCAGATGGCGGGCTGGATCAGCGCCCCGAAGCAGGGCATCAAGGGGCGGCCGGTCGACTTCGAGTACGTGCGCCACAACGAGGCGTGAGCGGTACCGTTCTCACTCCGTCCGGGCGCGGACGATGACCTGCGCCGCGACGCCCGGGTTGACGTAGACACTGAGGGTGGTGATCGTCTGCCCCGTCGCCTTGACGATGGCGGTGACGGTGAAGCTTCCGATCGGCACGTTGAGGATGCCGCCGGCGCCGCCCTGGTCCGTCTCGTCCGCGCTCGTCGTCGGGAGCTCCTGGCCGTTGCTGCCCTTCAGGTAGAAGATCGTCGTCGGGTAGGGGCCCGCGTCGATCGTCGATCCGGGAATGAACTGAACCCCGGGCGCGAAGTGATCCTGGCAGTCGTAGACCGAGAAGACGACGGACCCCTCGCCGCCGTCCTGATCGCTCGCCGCCTGGACGCCGGGGAGGAAGCCTTCGAGCACCGACTCCCCGGCCGCCGTGAGAAGCGCCGCCGGGACGGTGACGCTCGTCTGCCCCGCGACCATATGCCCGGGGTAGAAGGTCGTCGTGAAGAGTGGCTGCGAATAACTGAGCTCGTAGAAGCCGTCCCAGCTCTGGAGCAGCGTGAACGGGGCTGTTCCGCCCTCGTCGGTGATCTCGTAGCCCCCGTCGGCCGGCGTCGCCGTGCCGTTGTTGCAGGCCGGATTCAGCAAGGTCGAGCACCCGCGGACCGACACTCCGGAGAGGGCCGTGTACGAGATGAGGTCGAGGCCCGACCCGCCGTCCACCTCTTCGGCTTGCTGGATAGGCTCCAGCGCGTTCACGGTGAGGAGTGTGACCGAGGTCATCGCGCCGGCTTGATACAGCTGGGGCGGTTGCCCGAGGCAGCTCCAGGGGCCCGCCTCGACGCCGGCATCGACGCCGGCCTCGATCACGTCGGGGGCCGCGTCCGGAGCGGCGGTCTCCTGCACCGCGATGTCGGCGACGCCCGCGTCGACGTAGCGGTTCGAGTCGATCCCGAGGATCTGCGAGCAGCCGGCGATCCAGCCGAGCACCGACAGCACGGCGGCTCCGAAGAAGAGGACCCCCTGACTCCACCGCGCGTTCTGTCTCGAGCCCATCAAAGGAAGCCCCATCCTATCCCGACTGTGGCAGTGAGAGACCCCCCTGTCAGAAGCCTGCGCCCAAGCTCAGTCCGCCGCCGTGCGCCGCGGCCTGCGGCGTCAAGGTCCAGCGGACGCCGGTCGCCGGCGCCGACGTGTGCGGCGCCGCGACGAAGAAGATGATCCCCGCGGCGACGAGGGTCCCGCCCGCGATCATGGCCACGGTCGAATACGTGGCGAGGTTGCCCGCGTCGTGCGCGTCGGTGACGCCTTGCTGGCTCGCGCACGACGTACCGCTGCACACGCCGTTGGCGGCGTCGTTCTTCGACTTCGCGGCGGCGCCGAGCGACAGGCTCGCGAGCACGCCCGCGACGCCGGTGGCACCGACGATGATTCCCGCCGTGCGCCACCCGGGATCCGCTCTCTCGACGGGTGGCGGTGGTGCGGGAGGCGGGGGGCTCGGAGCGGGGGGAGGCGGCGTGACCACCACCGGCGGCGCGGCTCTCCTCGCCTCCTCCTTGAGCACGGTGAGGCGCTCGGTCGCCCTCTTCACGACGTCCGGGCTCGCGTCGGGCTGGCCGAGGTAGCGACGGTAGAACTCCATCGCGAGCTCGCGCTCGTGGAGCTTCCGGTCGTAGATGGTCGCGACGTTGAAGAGGATGTCGCTCGCCTTGCTGATCTCGTACGCCTTCAGGTACGTGGCGATCGAGTCCGCGTACTTGCCCGCGGCGTGCTGCTGGAACGCCTTCTCCGCCAGCTGCTCCACGGTCTGCGCCGACGAGTCGTCCGCGAGGGCCGGCGCCGCGACCTGGAGAGTCAGCGAGGCGGCCATGCCGGCGGCGCAGAAGCGACGGAAGACGCTCTTCATCCCACGACTCCCATGGACAACGATTTCACGGAGAGTCGCTGTCGTCGAGAACCTTGATCTTGGGCTTGGCCGAGGCGGTGGTCGTCGGCGCCGCCGTCGGGGTCGTGGCGACGGCCGTGCGCACGGGAGGCGTCCACCGGGCTTGCGGGAAGTACGGGGTCGGCACCGCAACGGGCGGAGGAGCCGCGCTGGCCGATGGGGGCGGGGGCGCGACGGGGACGGCCTTCGCCTTCAGCTCTTCGAGAAATGTGACGCTCTCGCCGGCCTTCGCGGCGATCGGGTGCATCGTCGCCTCGTAGCCGTCGTGCGAGAGGACGAGCGTCTGCGCGCCAGGGTCGAGCGTGACGTCGGCGGGCGAGCGATCGAGGGGGTGGCCGTTCCATTCGATCAGCGCGCCGGGGGGGATCGTCTCCACGTGAACGCGCACCGTCGTGGGCGCGACCGGCGTCGCCGCCGCGCCGGCGGGCGGCGCCGAGCGCGTCAGCGCCACGATGGCCCCGGCCAGCCCCGCGAGCACCAGCAACCCCGTCGAGACGACGAGCACCGGTCGCCGCCGGATGAGCGGCTTCAGCGCGCTCGCGGTGGGAGGCGAGCTCCCGGTCCCCGGCGTCATGCTGAGGCTCGCGGGCACGACGACCGCGGGACCGCTGTCGCTGAGGAGGACGGGGAGGTCGCCCGACGTGGAGAGGCGAGGGGAGCTCGCCGCGTCCTCGCCGACCGTAGCGCGGGCGAGGAACGACTTCACGCGCGACCGCACGTCGTCGCGTGTGTCGGCGAAGAGGTCGTTCATCAGGTGGGCGAGCTCCCGCTCGAGCGCCGCCGGGTCGTGGCCCCGGAGGAACTGCTCGATGTCGACGCGCATCGCGTCCGCGGTCGCGTAGCGATCGCTCGCCTCGCGACGCAGCGCGGCCCCGACGATCCGGTCGAGCTCGTCGGACACCTCGGGGCGGACGCTCTTCACCGTCGGGCACTCGTGGCCGGCGATCCGCGCGAGGATGGCGACCGCCTCGCCCTGGTAGAGCGGCCGGCGGGCGAGGAGCTCCCACATGACGACGCCGAACGCGTAGATGTCGAGCCGCCGGTCGACCGACTTGCCGGTCGCCTGCTCGGGCGCCATGTAGCGCACCTTGCCCTTGAGCACGCCGGTGTCGGTGTGGCTCGAGTTGAAGGTGGCCTTCGCGATCCCGAAGTCGAGCAGCTTCACCTCGCCCGAGTACGTGATGAAGAGGTTCTGCGGCGACACGTCGCGGTGGACGACGCCGAGCGGCGTTCCGTCGAAGTCGCAGAGCTCGTGCGCGTGGTGGAGTCCCTTGAGCACGAGCGACGCGATGAAGGCGATCATCGGCTCGCTCAGGCCCTTCTCCTGCGCGGCGAGCTTCATCACGAGCTGACGGAGCGACTGTCCCTCGAGGTACTCCATCGCGATGAAGAAGCGACCGTGCTCCTCGCCGACCTCGTACGAGTGCACGATGTTCGGGTGACTGAGGCGCGCCGCGAGCCGCGCCTCGTCGAGGAACATCTGGACGTGATCCTCCTGGGAGTTTCGCAGCCGCTTGATGACCGCGAGTTTGTCGAACCCCATCGGTCCGCGCGCGATCGCCAGGAACACCTCCGCCATCCCGCCGGTGCCCAGGCGCGCGAACGGCGTGTACTTGCCCATGGATGCGGGCGGAGGCGCGCCGCTCGAAAGGCTGGAGGGGGCCTGAGACTCCACGAGGATGAACTGTAACACCCTCGCCGTCTTCCGTTCAGCAGCCTCGCTCCTTTGCTCCGGCGACCAACATTCCCGATCAGGTCTGCGTGAAAAATGTATGGCGATCAGCAGCGCAGTGTTCGCCAGACCCACGGAGCCTCGTGTGGGCCAGGAGCCGGTGCCCGCTTGGGCGGCTGAGCCAGGGCGTCAACGGGTGGGGGGCTCGGCCGGCGGATCGTCGCTCAGCCCCTTCTTGAAGTTGCGGATGGCTTCGCCGAGTCCTTTGCCGATCTGCGAGAGGCGCGACCCTCCGAAGAGCAGGACGACGACGAGGAGAACGAGGAGGATGTGCGTCGGCTGGAGCTCGCCCATGCTGGCACAACAGGCGGCTCATGCCGCGCCTTCCCGCCTGATGGCGAGGTGGACCGGGGGGGCGCGGTACGCCGGATGCTTCGCAAGGGGGCGTGGAGGCACTCCCATGAAGCGCGTCTGCCGTATCCTCGGACCCATCCTCATCCTCGCGGGCCTCGCCGCATGCGGCGCGTCGATGCCACCTGGCAAGTCGCCAAACGTCTCGTGCCGAGGCGGCGGCACCGACTGCCGCTGGGACGACCAGTGCTGCAGCGGACGCTGCTATGTCGACACGGGCTGTGCCGGGTAGGGACGCTCGAGCGCTCTCGAGCGACGGAGATTTTTCTGGATGGCACCGGGAAAAGTTCCCGGTGACGATGCCCCCGGAGGCTCCGATGCACACCTACCGATTCCCGGCCGAGTCGCCCGAGTACCGCGCGGCGCGCGACGAGCTCCTGGCGGCGGAGCGCGACCTCCGCGCGCAGGTCGAGCGCGTCGCCGCGATGCGGCGCAAGCTGCCGCCCGGCGGCCTCGTGCCCGAGGACTACGCGTTCGTCACCAGCGATGCCTCGAGCACCTCGGGCACGTCCCGCGTGAAGCTCTCGGAGCTCTTCGCGCCCGGCAGGGACACGCTGCTCCTCTACGGCTTCATGTACGGGCCCGAGATGAAGGCCCCGTGCCCCATGTGCACCGCCTTCCTCGACGGCCTCGAAGGGACGGCGCCGCACCTGCTGCGGCGGGTGAGCCTCGCCGTCGTCGCCAAGTCCCCGATCGCCGAAGTGAAGGCCTACGCGCGGTCCCGCGGCTGGGGCCATCTCCGCATGCTCTCGTGGGGCGGCACCCACTTCGGGCGGGACTACCACTGCGAGACCCCGGGTGGAGGGCAGAACACCATCCTCCACGTCTTCACGAGGCGACCCGACGGCGTGCACCACTTCTGGTCGACGGAGCTCAACTTGATGCCCGCCGAGCCGGGGCAGAACCACCGTCACCTCGACATGATGTGGTCCCTCTGGAACCTGCTCGACGCGACCCCCGAGGGGCGCGGGAGCGACTGGTACCCGGCGATCGAGTACGACGGCTGAGCGGCCCCGCCTCCCTCACGGAAGAGGGTCCCGCGCGGCGCAGGCGCTGTAAAGTGGGGGACTACCCCATGCCCTCGTTCGATCACGAAGTCGCCGACATGCGCCGCTGGTTCGATGGTCCCCGCTTCGCCGGGGTGAAGCGCCTCTATACGCCGCGCGAGGTCGTCGAGCAGCGCGGGAGCATCCGCGCCGAGTATCCCGTCGCGCGCGACGCGGCCGAGGCCTTCCACGCGCGCCTTCGCCAGCTCTTCGCCGAGAAGAAGTGCATCACGACCTACGGCCCGTACTCCCCCGGTCAGGCGGTGGCCATGCGCCGCGCCGGCATCGAGGGCATCTACCTCGGCGGCTGGGCGACGAGCGCCAAGGGCGGACTGGACGAGGACCCGGGGCCGGACCTCGCGAGCTACCCGCTCTCGCGCGTCCCCGACGAGGCGGCGCCCATCGTGCGCGCCCTTCTGACCGCGGAGCGAAACCAGTTCTTCGCGCGCGCCCGGATGACCGAGGAGCAGCGTCGGTCCGCGCCCGCGGTCGACTACCGGCCCTTCATCATCGCCGACGCGGACACGGGGCACGGCGGCGACGCCCACGTGCGAAACCTCGTGCGGCGGTTCGTCGAGGTGGGCGTGCCCGGCTACCACATCGAGGACCAGAAGCCCGGCGCGAAGAAGTGCGGCCACCAGGGCGGCAAGGTGCTCGTCGCGGAGGACGAGCAAATCAAGCGCCTCAGCGCCGCGCGCTTCCAGCTCGACATCATGGGCGTGCCCGGCATCATCGTCGCGCGGACCGACGCCGAGTCGGCGACGCTCCTCGACGGCCGCAGTGACGAGCGCGATCAGCCGTTCATCCTCGGCGCCACGAACGTCGACCTGCCGAGCTACAAGGCCGCGTTTCTCGCCATCTTGCGCCGCTTTCAGCGTCGCGGCATCGACGAGATGAGCGGCCACAGCCTCTACGCCACGAGCGAGGGGGAGTACGCCGAGGCCGAGGCGTGGCTCGACCGCGTCGGGCTCGGCGCGCTGCTCGAGACGGCGGTGGCCGACTACGAGAGGAGCGGCCGCACCGGGGTCGACGCCGCGCTCGACAAGGTGTTCGAGCCGTTCGTCGACGTGTGGAGCGCCGAGGCCAACGTGAAGACGTACGGCGAGGCGGTGGCCGACGAGATGCGCTTCCTCGCCAGCGAAGGCGTCCAGTTCCCGATGACCGAGGACGAGTGGCGCGCCTTCTCGCGGCGGGCGTCGTTCTACGACATCAAGCAGAAGGCGCGCGAGATGGGCGTCCACGACGAGTGGAACTGCGAGCACTCGAAGACGCCCGACGGCTACTACCAGGTGCGCGGCGGCATCGACTACGCCGTGGCGAAGTCGCTCGCGGTGGCGCCGTACGCCGACGTCCTGTGGATGGAGACGAAGACCGCCGACCTCCACGACGCGAAGATCTTCGCCGACGCCATCCACGCCGAGTACCCGGACGCGATGCTCGCCTACAACCTGTCGCCGTCCTTCAGCTGGGACACGACCGGCATGAACGACGAGCAGATGCGCCGCTTCCCCGAGGAGCTCGGCAAGCTCGGGTTCGTCTTCAACTTCATCACCTACGGCGGGCACCAGATCGACGGCCTCGCGGGCGAGGAGTTCTCGGCCGCGCTCCGCGAGGACGGCATGCTCGCGCTCGCGCGCCTGCAGCGGAAGTTCCGGCTGCTCGAGTCGCCGTACCGCACGCCGCAGACGCTCGTGGGCGGTCCGCGCGCGGACGCGGCGCTGATGGCGCTGTCGGGGCGGACGTCGACCACGAAGGCCATGGGCAAGGGCTCGACGCAGTTCCAGCACCAGGTGCAGACCGAGGTGCCGCCCAAGCTTCTCGAGGAGTGGCTCGATCTCTGGCGGAAGCAGCACGGAATCACCGGCAAGCTCCGCGTCTCGCTCAAGCCGCACAGCGCCGGCTCGCAGCTCCTCGAGCTCGCGGTGCTGAACGCGGACGGTCAGAAGGCGGCCAACGTCGTGTTCGACACGATCCTCGACCGACGCGGGCGCGTCATCCTCTCGGTGCGCGACCAGAACACGGTCGACGGAGGGCTGCGCCGCAAGCGCCTGATGACGCTCCTCCAGCTCTTTCTCATCCACCGCTACCGGATCGAGTCGGTGCACTACCTGACGCCGACCGAGGACAACCACCGGCAGACCGAGGGCATGAAGCGCCGCGGCATCTTCAGCGCGGTGAACGACGAGGTGGGCGAGATCATCGTCGCCGACGTGAGCAAGGAGAAGCTGGCCCAGCTCCTCGAGCCGGATCGCGCCGCGCTGACCGCGCTCATCGCCGAGCCGTAGGCCGCATCTCAGGACGGGAGAACGCCCCGCGCCCGCAGCTCCCCGACGACCTTCTCGATCGGCGTTCCCGGCGCCGCGAGGACGACGCGGTCTGCGCCGGCCGTCGCGGTCACCGCCGACGGCTCTTGCCCCTCGTCGAGCACGGCGATGCTGATGAGGCCGAGCCCCTGGCACACCGCGAGCGCCGCGACGTCGCGCGCTTCGAGCACGTGCGCCGTGTAGCCCTCGTCCCAGAGGCGTCGCTCGAGGCCGCGCGCGAGCTCTTCCTGCGCGGCGCGGTCAGCACCCGTGACGACGACGAGGCCGGTCCGGTGCCCCAAGCGCTTCGCCCGCTCCTCCGAGGTCACCCCGGCACCGCCCGTCGAGGCGCTCGGCTCGTGCGCGCCGGGGCCGAGGATCATGCCGGCCCCGTAGGTGCCGTTGCTCATCCGGTCGACGAGGATGAAGGCGCCGGTGGTGCGGCAGACGGCGTACGGATCGAAGACGAGCGGGCGCGCCGCGGTGAGGGTCACGCGCCCGATGTCGTTGAGGCCCAGCGACTGGGCGGGGTGCCGCTCGAGCGTCGTCACGTCGACGCGGTCGTGGATCTCGCTCACGGTGGCGGACACCATGCGCGTGCCGTGCTTGAGCAGGTACGAGCCGCCGACGCGCAGCGGAGCCTCGTTCATCCACACGACGTTGGCCTCGATCGACCGCGCGACGTGCGGTCGGCTTTCGG
>JBEKGQ010000151.1:0-11377 GCA_050012715.1 Polyangiaceae bacterium | reverse complement strand
CGTCGCCGCCAACCCCGGCGCGCGCGCCGACGACATCGTGACGCCCGGCCACGTCTTCCCGCTCAAGGCTCGAAAGGGCGGCGTGCTCGTTCGCACCGGGCAGACGGAGGGCTCGGTCGATCTCGCGCGGCTCGCGGACCTCACGCCGGCCGGCGTCATCTGCGAGATCATGAACGACGACGGGACGATGGCCCGGATGCCGGACCTCGAGCGCTTCGCCGAGAAGCACGGCCTGCGCATCCTGTCGATCGCGGATCTCATCCAGTATCGCCTCTTCACCGAGCGCCTCGTGCGGCGCGTGTCCGAGGCGCAGGTGACGCTCGATCAGACCGGGACCGAGTGGCGCGCCGTGGTCTACGAGACGGGCATCGACGACGAGCGGCAGTTCCTCGCGCTCGTGAAGGGCGACGTGAGCGGGAGCCCCCCTCCCCTCTGCCGCATGCACACCGGCTCCACGGTGGGCGACGTCTTCGCGGCGACGCCGCGGGACGGCGGGCGGCACCTCCGCGAGGCGATCGCGCAGATCGAGGCCGCCGGGCGCGGGGCGCTCGTCTACATCGCGCCGCGAGGCAACGTCCGCACCGAGCTCGACGCCCTGCGCGCGCAGCAGAACAGCACACCCAACCTCCTGGCCGCCTCCCCGAAGGCGGCGCGCGCGGGCGATCCCCCGCTGCGCGAGTTCGGCCTGGGCGCCCAGGTGCTGGTCGACCTCGGTCTGCAGGAGATCCGCCTGCTGACCAATAACCCGCGTAAGATTGCCGGCATCCATGGCTTCGGGTTGAACGTCGTCGAGCAATTGCCCCTCCACTCGATGGGGCGAGGTGGGACATGAGCACGCGGACGGTCGAAGGAAACCTCATCGTTCCCAAGGGCGCGCGCTTCGCCGTCGTCGCCAGCCGGTTCAATCACTTCATCGTCGACCGGCTCGTCGAGGGCGCGGTGGACGCGCTCGTGCGCCATGGGGCCGACGCGAAGAACGTCACCGTCGTGCGCGTCCCGGGCGCGTTCGAGCTGCCGCTCGTCGTCCGGCGGCTCGCCGCCTCCAAGAAGGTCGACGCGGTCATCGCCCTCGGCGCGGTCATTCGCGGGGCGACGCCGCACTTCGACTACGTCGCGGGCGAGGCGGCCAAGGGCATCGGCGCGGCCGCGGCCTCGAGCGACGTCCCCGTCGCCTTCGGCGTGCTGACGACCGAGAGCATCGAGCAGGCGGTCGAGCGGGCCGGCACGAAGCAGGGCAACAAGGGCTGGGACGCGGCGGTGAGCGCGATCGAGATGGTCTCCCTCGTGAAGGCCCTCGGCGACGCGGGCCTCTGAGCGGCCGGCATGGGCGCACGTCACTCCGGCCGCGAGGCGGCGCTGCAGATGCTCTTCCAGATCGAGGCGTCCGGCGCGAGCGCCGACGACGCCATCGAGCTCTACTGGCGGAGCTTCGCCGCCGACGCCGACCCCGAGGGCCGCGTCTACGCGGACGCCTGCGTGCGCGGCGTCGCCGGCGCGGGCGAGGCGCTCGACCGGCAGATCGCCGCCGCGTCGCAGCACTGGCGCGTCGAGCGGATGGGGCGCGTCGACCGGAACGTCCTGCGCCTGGGGACGTGGGAGCTCGTGAACCGCGCCGACGTGCCGCGCGCGGTCGTGCTCGACGAGGCGGTGGAGCTGGCGAAGGCCTTCGGCACCGACGACTCGAGCGCCTTCGTCAACGGCGTCCTCAACAAGGTCGCCGACGCGCTCGGCCGCAAGGACGAGCCGCGCGCCGGCGGTGACTCGCCGGTCTGAGGACGCGATGGAGCTGCGCTTTCTGCTGCCCGAGCTGCGCCGCATGGACGAGCCCACGGTGGAGCTCTGCGCGTGCACGATCTGGAGCGACGAGCGCCCCTTGCGCGGCTTCGCGGGGCTCCTCGACTGGCGCATGGGGGCCAGGCTCAGCGCGATGCTCGAGTCGGGCTTCATGACGGGCGAGGCCGGGGAAGCGCTGCTCGTCCCGGGCAAGCCGCACGTGCCGTTCGAGAAGGTGCTCCTCCTCGGGCTGGGCACGCGGAGCGGCTTCGGCGACGGGGGCTTCCGGCGCGCCGTGCTGCACATCGCGCGCGCGCTCGAAGGACTGCGTGTGAGGCGGGCGGTGGTCGAGCTCCCCGGGCGCGGCGCCGGCGTCATCGATCCGGAGCAGGCGATCACCCTGACGCTCGAGTGCGTCGGGGCCTCGCCCGAGCACGACGCCTGGTGGCTCGTGGAGGACGCGGCGAGCCAGAAGCGCGTCGAGCAGCGCGCCGCCGACGAGCGCCGGCGCGTGCGGGTGCCGGGATGACGTTGATCGACCTCGATCCGAGCCGCGCCGGCGTACCGCCGAAGGAGGCGGCGACGCTGATCGTCGTGCGGGACGCGCACGGCGAGGGGGGAGGCGTCGAGGTCTTCTGCGTCGAGCGGCAGAAGGTCGGCTTCCTCGGCGGCGCGATCGTCTTCCCGGGCGGGAAGCTCGACCCGGGCGACCTCGACGCGGCGTGGGCAGGCTCGGTCGAGGCGACGCGCCCGATGGTGACGCCGTGGGCGGCGGACGAGGCGACGGTCCGCGGGCTGGCCATCGCGGCGTGCCGTGAGGCGCTGGAGGAGGCGGCGATCCTGCCGGTCACCGGGACCGCACTGGCGCACACCGAGCTCCTCGACTGGCGCGCGCGGGTGGCGAAGGGCGAGACGACGCTGCGGGCGCTGCTCGCGTCAACGGGCCGCACCCTGGACCTCGGGTCGCTGGTCCCCTTCGCGCGATGGATCACGCCGGTGGCCGAGGCGCGCCGGTACGACACGCGCTTCTTCCTCTTCGTCGCGAGCGAGGCCCTCACCGGCGCGCACGACGACCACGAGACGACCGCGAGCTTCTGGGCGCGCCCCGCCGAGGTGCTTCGCCGGTTCGTCGCCGCCGAGCTGCAGCTCGCCCCGCCGACCCACCGCACGCTGGAGATCCTCGCCGGGGCGCGAGACGCGCGCGACGCGGTCGCCATCGCCGAGGTTTCGTGCCTCGAGCCCGTTTGCCCGCGCCTCGTGACCGCCGCCGGGGCGGTCGCCCTCGTGCTGCCCGGGGATCCCGAGCACGACGTGCGCGAGGCGCGCTCCCCGGGGAAGTCGCGGTACGTGCTGCGCGGGGACCGGTTCCTGCCGGAGGAGCCGCCGTAGATGGCCCCCGCCGCCTACGGGGACCAGGTGCTCGCGCAGCTCCTCGTCGAGAACGGCGTGGACGGGCTCGCCGCCATCGATCGCGAGTACCGCTACACCCTGTGGAACCCCGCGATGGAGCAGTTCGCCGGCCGGAAGGCGTCCGAGGTGCTGGGGCGCAACGCGTTCGAGGTGTTCCCGTTCCTGCGGGAGCTCGGGCTGGACGTCGCGCTCGAGCGGGCGCTCGCCGGCGAGACGGTGACGATCTACGCCGTGCCCAACGATCTGCCCGACGGCACGCGGCGCTACCACGATCGGGTCTACCTGCCGATCCGCGCGGACGGAGCCATCGTGGGCGCCCTCGCGATCGTCCGGGACGTGACGGCGCAGCGGCAGGCGGAAGATGCGCTGCGCGCCAAGGACGCGCAGCTCCGGGTCGCGGTGGACGCCGCGGGCGTCGGTCTGTGGAGCTGGGAGACGCGCGCGGACCGCGTCGTGTGGGAGGACGGGATGTGCGCCATCTTCGGCCTCCCCCCGGGGAGCTCGCCCGCCGATCGCGAGGCGTACTTCGCGCTCATTCACCCCGAGGACCGGGAGCGCTCCGCCGAGCGGATCCGCCGCGGCATCGCGCGCGGTCGGTGGGAGGACGAATACCGGATCGTGCGTCCGGACGGGACGCTGCGCTGGGTCCTCTCCAAGGCGTCCTTCGTCGGCGGGGTCGCGCTCGGCGTCGTCCTCGACGTCACCGAACGGCACGAGCGCGAAGAAGAGATCCGCCAGGCGCAGAAGCTCGAGGCGGTCGGGCAGCTCACCGCGGGCATCGCGCACAACTTCAACAACATGCTCATGGGCATGCTGCCCAACCTGGAGCGCGCTGCCCTCCGCGCCCCGCCGGAGCTCGCGCCGCTCCTCCACGACGCGGAGCACTCCGCCCAGCGCGCGGCCCAGCTCGTCCAGAAGCTCATGACGTACGCGGGGCGCAACGCGCCGAAGGCGCGCGGCGTGGTCGGCGTCGCGGATCTGGTCGAACGAACCGTCGCCTTCTGCCGCACGACGTTCGACCAGCGGATCGCCTTCCAGGCTCGCTACGAACGGTTGGCGCGGGTGCGGGTGCGCGCGACGGAGCTCGAGCAGGCGCTCCTCAACGTGCTCATCAACGCGCGCGACGCGGTCGTCGATGCGGCCGCGCCCCGGGTGACCCTCGCGGTGGACATCGTCGCGAGCGGGGCGCCCGAGCTCGGGGAGCGGACCGGCGAGTACGTCCGGATCCAGATCGGCGACAACGGGGTCGGCATGGACGAGGCGACCGCGGCCCGCGTCTTCGAGCCGTTCTTCACGACCAAGTCGGTCGGCAAGGGGACGGGGCTGGGCCTCGCCACGACCTACGCCATCGTCGTCGAGCACGGGGGCTTCATCGTCTGCGACTCGGCGCCGTCCGCGGGGACGACCTTCTCGCTCTACCTTCCCCGGGACTTCGCCGCCGCCGACGTGGCGCTCCCGGCCGGCGCTCCCGCCGCGGTCCGCGGGACCGAGACCGTGCTCGTGGTCGACGACGAGCCGCTCATCCGCCGCGTCGTCGATCAGATGCTCACCGGGGCGGGCTTCCGCGCCCTCCTCGCCGGCTCCGGTGCCGAGGCGCTCGAGGTGCTCGCCGACCCGTCCACCGCGGCCGAGGTGGCGCTCGTCATCCTCGACCTCTCGATGCCCGGGCTCTCCGGCCCGGAGCTCCGTGAGCGCATCCGCGGCGTCGCGCCGCGCGCGCGCGTCCTCTACTTCAGCGGGTACGCGTTCGACGCGCCGGACGCGGCCGACGCCGTGCTCGAGAAGCCGACGACCGAGGCGCAGCTCCTCGGCAAGGTTCGCGAGACCCTCGACCGGCCGGCGCGCTAAGCTCGTAGGGCCGCTCGCATGGCCAAGCCGATTCACCTTCAGCTCGCGCGCCCGGCGGCGGAGGACGCCCTCCCCCTCGCGCCCGAGCCTGCGCTGCCGGCTCGGGTCCTCCAGGTGGCGGCCGACCGGGCCGGGCGCGGCATCGGCGGCGCGATGGCCACCATCCTGGAGCGACACGGCTCGGCGCCGTCGACGCCGGGACAGAAGCTCTGGGTCGGGGCCGACCGGTCCTGCGTGGGGACGGTCGGCGGCGGCGCCGTCGAGAGGGAGATCGTCGCCGCGCTCGAGGCGATGGCGGCGGCGGGGAGCGCGTCGGTCCACGCCATCCGCACGTTCAAGCTCGGGGCCGAGCTGGGCATGTGCTGCGGCGGGCAGGTGACCGCGCTGCTCGAGCCCATCGCGGGGCTCGTCCCGTGCCTCATCGTCGGCGGCGGCCACGTCGCGACGGCGGTGGCGCCGCTCCTGTCGCGCGTCGGCTTCGCGGTGACGGTGGTCGACGCGCGCGACGCCTGGGGCCGGGAGGGCCGCATCCCGGGGGTCCAGTGCGTCGTCGGCGACTACGACGAGGTCGGCGCGGAGCTCCCCCTCTCGGCGGTGTTCCTCGTGATGACGCACGACCACGCCCTCGATCAGCAGGCCATCGAGTGGGGACTTCGGCGCGGCTTCGCGTACGTCGGCGGCATCGGGAGCCGCGCCAAGGCGCAGCGCACGCGCGACCGCCTCACCGCCAAGGGCTTCCCGGAGGCGGACGTCGCCCGCGTGAAGATGCCCCTCGGCGTGTCGGTGGGGGCGCGCCTGCCCGACGAGATCGCGGCCTCCGTCGCCGCGGAGCTCATCGGGTGGCGACGAGCCGGGGCTTCCCCGCGGTAGCCCTACCGCCCCTCGCGGTAGGCCTGCACCGCGTTGGCGATGGAGTCCGCCAGGAGCTGCCGGTACTCCGGGCTCCCGAGTCGCTGCTCGTCGGTGGCGTTCGAGACGTAGCTCACCTCGAACAGCACGCTGGGCATCCGCGCCCCCACGAGCACGTAGAACCCCGCGGTGTGCACGCCTCCGTCGACCGCGTCGCCGTACTTCGTCTGCACCGCCGTCGTCGCCGCCCGCTCGAGCAGCTGCGCGAACCGCGTCGAGCGCTGCGCCTCGTCGGCCATCCGCATTCCGCCGAGGATCGACGCCAGCTCCGCGCTCGCCGCCTGCGTCGTCGCGTTCTCGCGCGCCGCCACCCGCGCCGCGATCTCGTCGCGCGTCGTATCGAGCACGTACGTCTCGATGCCGCGCCGGGCCTTGCCCTCGCTCGCGTTGCAGTGGATCGACACGAAGAGGTCCGCCCCGAAGGCGTTCGCCCGCGCCGTCCGCTCCTCGAGCGACACGAAGCGGTCGTCGTCGCGCGTCAGCACGACCTGCACCCCCTCGGTCGCGAGCACCGGGGCGACCCGGTGGGCCACGTCGAGCGTCACGTCCTTCTCCTTCACGCCGGTCGGGCCGACGGCGCCCGTGTCCCGGCCGCCGTGCCCCGGATCGAGCACGACGCGCGTGACGGTGCGCGCGTTGCGGCCCTTGACCCCCGGCGGGTGGCGCGCCACGTCGACGACGATGCGATACGGCTCGTGCATGTAGAAGACGCGGCGCCAGGCGTGCCCGTCGAGATCGAGCGATACGCGCGACCCGGTGCTGGTCGCGTCGGCGCGGACGCGCGTCACGATGCCGGTCGCCGGGGCGTCGCGCGTCACGCTCCCGAGGTCGACCCCGTCGAGATCGATGAACGTGCGCGGCGAGCCGGTTCCGGCGAGCACCTCGTCCCCGATGCGGTACACGGCGGGGCGGTCGAGCACCACGACGACGCGCGCCGCGTCGCGGCCGGGCCAGGACTCGATGCGGACGATCTGCGGCGGCTTCACCGAGGTCACCGTCACCCCGGCGTCGAGCGACGACGCGAGCGCCGGCGCGATGGCCCCTTCGCCCGCGAGGCCCTCGTCGATGGCCTCGAGCACGCGCTGGGGAGGCCGGTAGGCGACGAGCAGGGCCAGGCCGTCCTCGAGGTCGCGCCGGCACGTCGTCGGGGGCGCCCCAGCGTCGGCGTCGGGGCTGGAGGCGAACCGGCGCTGGGCCCGATAGAGCTCCGCGTAGGTCGTCGAAGCGTCGCGCGCGACGTCCCCCGCGAGCCGGGCCGCGGCGAGGGCGGCCTCGCACGCGCCCGCGGCGGCCGGCTCGTGGGCGGCGGCGCGGTAGAGATCGAGCGCCTCCCGGGCGTCCTGCTCGTGCGCCTCGACGCGCCACTCGCGCTCGACGAGACGCGCGGCGACCGTGTGGAGCTCCACCGCGCGCGCCCCCGCTCCCTCGCGAACCGCCCGCGCCTCGATGGACTCGGCGAGGGCGAGCGTCTCGGCCCGCGGCGGGAGCTCCGGCGTCACCGTCTCGTCGGCGAGGGCGCGGGCGCGCGCCACCTCGGCGACCTCCCCGGGCGACGCCGACCCGGCTGCCGACCCCGATCCCGACCCCGACGCCGACCCCGACCCCGACCCCGACCCCGAGCATGCCATCCCGAGGACGAGGAGCACGACCCCCCATCCCCTCGCGAGGGCCGTTCCCCGCTGGGTCACGACAGAGTTATGCTGCCTCGGAACGGGAGCAGGCATGTCGGAACCCCAGGTGAGCCAACAACCCATATACGCGGACCGCGCCAGCGGCCAAACCTTCCCGGACGCCCGGACGATGGTCGACGCATACCTCAAGCGCTTCGGCGAGCGCGCGGGAAGCAAGCTCGATTCGCTCGATCCGGCCGGGTACACGCTCGTCAAGAAGGGGTCCGCGAGCGTGGGCATCAACGTGCTCGAGGACCACGGGGTGCTGCTCTTCGTGGCCCCGGTCATGGCCATCCCCCACACCGGGCGGGAGACGTTCTTCAAGCGACTCCTCGAGCTGTCGTTCCTGACGACGTCGGACGCGGCGTTCGCCATCGACGGCCACCGCGACGAGGTCGTCGTGCGCGCCCTCCGGAGGCTCTCGGGCCTCGACTACGAGGAGTTCGAGGATCTCCTGGAGACGGTCGGAAAAGTCGCGGACGACTGGGATGACACGCTGCGGGCGGAATTCGGGCAGTAGCGCCCGCCCCGGACGCCGGAGCGTCCACCCCCGGGGCCAAAAAAGACGGGATTGACGCGTTTGTTCGGGCCCGGGCCGGGTGTTACGCTTCCGGTCGAAGATGGCTCACCCGGCCGACATCGCGCCCAAGACGCCCGCGGCGTTCGCCAGCGGGCGCCTCTCCCCGGAGGAGGCCGAGCGCCTCGCCGCGACCTTCCGGCCGTCGTGGGAGCTCGACGACGCGCCCTTCACGGGCCCCGGGACGATGTCCGAGGCCGACGCGACGGCGCTGCAGGGCGGCGGAGTCCACGCCGACATCCGCGCCGTCGCGCAGGCCGGCCACGGCGTGAGCTCGTACGCGAGCAACGGGGCGCACCCGGCCCCGCCGCCGACGCAGTCCCACGAGCCGGAGAACTCGGTCATCATCGACCGCACGATCACGGCGGACGCGACGCCGGCGCCGAGCCCCAAGCCGGTCGCCGCCGCCCGGCCGGCCGGGTCGACGATCCTCGGCATGGCGCCGGCGCCGCAGCCGGCGTCCGTTCCGCCGCAGGCGGCGGCGCCCGCGCCGGTGCTCGCGCGCCCGCCGACCCCGGGGCGGCCCGTCGCGCCGGCGTTCAACATGTCGGGCCCGGCGGCGAAGCCGCGGCCGAAGCCCGCGGCGGCGGTGGACCTCGACGAGGGATACCCGAAGAAGCAGGGCAAGACGGGTCTCTGGGTCGGGCTCGGGGTGGGGGGCGTGGCCGTCCTGGGTCTCGTCATCTGGCTCGTGGCGTCCTCGGGCGGCCCGGACAAGGCGGCCGCGGCGCAGCCGGAGCCCACCGCCACTGCGACGAAGGCGGCGGACGACAAGCTCTCGGCCATCCCGCCCCCACCGCCGGCCACGACGGCGGCCGCCGCCGCCCCGACGGCCGATACGCCGCCGGCGCCCACGGTCGCCGCCACGACGCCGCCTGCCGCCACCGTGACCGCGCCCATCCCGACGACGCCGGTCACCGCGCTGCCCCAGGCTGCCCCCGCGCGCCCCGCTCCCGTCGTCCAGGCGCGCCCGAGCTACGGGGGCTCGGCGCCGGCGGCGCGTCCCGCCGGGAAGCCCCGAAACGGTCAGACGATCGTGCGCGACGTCCCGTTTTGATGAGAGGGCTTTACAGAGAGTGGTCGAGGGGTTCAGATCCGCCGTCGGACGGATGACCATGAGCCTGAAGACCCGCCCCCTTGCAGTCGCGCTTCTCCTCGCCCTCGCGCCGGCGACGTTCCCGGCGGTCGCCTTCGCCCAGCCGGCGGACGACGCGACCACGACGATGGCCCGCGCCCGCTTCAAGGAGGGCGTCGAGTTCTACGACAAGGGCGACTTCGAGCAGGCGCGCGCGTCGTTCCTCCAGGCGTACGCCCTGAAGAACCACCCCGCGGTGCTCCTCAACCTGGCGTGGAGCTGCGTGAAGAGCGGGCACGCGCTCGAGGCGGAGAAGTACTTCAAGAAGTTCCTGGCCGAGGGCAAGGACATCACCGACAAGCAGCGGGCGGACGCGAACGACGGGCTGACGCAGTCGCGCGCGAAGCTCGGACGCATCGAAATCGCGGCCGCGGCCGGGACCGAGGTGATGGTCGACGGCGAGAAGGTGGGGACGACGCCGCTCACGGACCCGGTCTCGGTCGAGGCCGGCGCGCACACGGTGAAGTTCAAGGGCGCGGACGGGACGACGGACACGCAGAGCGTGACCGTGCTCGGCGGCGAGAAGCAGACGGCGCGCTTCGGCAAGGCGGGGCCGGCGACCCCGCCGGCGGAGACCAAGCCGGCCCCGACGGCATCGACGAGCGAGCCCACCCCCGAGGAGACCAAGCCCGCCCCGGAGGAGACCAAACCCGCGGAGACCAAGCCGAGCCCGCCCGGCGGCGAGTCGCACGGCTCGAACCTGCTCTCGCCTCCGGCGACCATCTGGCCCGCGCTCGTGCTGGGCGTGGCGACCGTCGGCGGTGTCGTCGGCGCAGTGGTCACCGGCGTCGTGTTCAAGAACCAGGCGCAGAACCAGGCCAACTCGACGGCGGCGCAGATCGTCGGGCACGGGGGCGGGAGCGGCACGTGCTCGCCGCCCATCGCGACGAACTTCCAGCAGGCGTGCTCGGCCTACACGACCGACAACAACCAGGTGAACCAGGACGCGACGGCGGGGAACGTCCTCGCGGGCGTCGCGGTGGTGGGCGCGGTGGGGTTCATCGCGTACTGGCTGCTGGCCGACAAGGGCGATGCTTCGAAGGCGGCGTCGCTCCCGGTGGTGACGCCCTACGTGGGTCGCTCCGGCAGCGGCATGTCGCTGTCCGCGAGCTTCTGAGCGGGCCCGCGACCGAGTCACTGGGGATACGAGAGGACGGAGATCGCTTCGGGCTGCATCCCGTCGCCGCCAGCGGGGCGCACGAGCGCGGCGACCGAGCACCCCTTGTCGTCGCAACCCGCGTCGACGACCGCATCGGCGACGAGGTCGATGCGACGCGCCTTCGCGTCGCCGGCGGTGAGGGTGCGGAGCGCGACCCCGGCGATGGGCGCGGCCTTCGCCGCCAGCTTGGTGGTGCGCTCGACCCAGGCGACGGTCGAGCCGCCGGGCGCGCCGGCGGCGATCCAGAACGGGCCGGGCGACCGGTCGCAGTCGGCGGGGGCGAGCGCGGTGAGGGACTCGGCGCCCGTCTTGCGGTCGACGCGGAGGAGCTGGACGCCCTCGGCGGTCGAGCCGATGCCCGGGCACGCGTCGGCGGCGTCGTGGGTGTAGACGATGAACGTCGCGTCGGCGTCGCCGTCGACCGCCACGACGTCGTCGTCGGGCGGAATGGTCTGCTTGAGCCGCCGCCAGGGAGTCGGCGTCCCGTCGCGAGGCACCTCGCGCAGGTGAATGGCGCCCGAGCTCCCGACGCGGACGAGGCCGAGATCGTCGCCGAGCGTGTACGCGTCGTGCTCGCGCTCGTCGTCGTCGCCGAAGTCGGAGTCGCGGACGGCGACGACGCGCGGCTTCGGGGCCGAGCCGGGGACGAAGGTGGTGGCGGTCAGGTCGTCGTCCCCGTCGCCGAGCACCACGACGGCATGCTCGCCGCAGACGAGCGCGGGGTCGCGGTCGGGCGAGATGGAGAGCACCTCGCGGCCGGTCGCCTCGCCGAGGCGGCGGGCGACGACGCGCGTGGGCCCGCTCGTACGGGGGTCGATCCACCCGAGGCCGTCGGCGGTGGCGCAGAACGCGGCGCCGATCTCGGTGGGATCGTCGCGGAGCTCCCCGCGCGGGCC